>JACKEB010000024.1 GCA_020633205.1 Polyangiaceae bacterium | reverse complement strand
GTCATGCAGCAAGAGGCGCGTCTCGAACGCATCCGCGTGGGGGAGTACGCCGAGCTGTTTGCGGCGATCCAGGGCGTGAAGCAAGGCGCGGCGCGCATCCTGGAACGCGCGGAGCTCACGCAGCGCAAGGACCAGCGGCTGGTGCGGCTGTCCGGCGGTGAGGCGGCGCGGCTCTTCATCGCGACCGCGCTAGTCCACGAGCCAGAGCTGGTGTTCCTGGATGAGCCGACGGCGGCGCTGGACCCAGAGAGCAAACATCGCGTAGGAGATTGGCTGCTCGAGCTGGCGGCTGAGCGCACCATCATGCTCGCAACCCACGATCTGCGCGAAGCGGATCGCCTCTGCCAACAGCTGATTTTCTTGGTTGGGGGGGAGGTCAAGGCGTGGGGCAGCCGGCGCGAGCTAGTACAAAACGTACCCGCGAGGAAACGACGTGGTCTCGAGGTGGAAGACGCATTCTTCCACTATTGTGACGTCACGATTCGCGCTGGGCTCGCCATCGCCCCGGAGTCTCCTGGCAAGAACCTCCACGATGCGGACCCCGACGGAGCAGCGGAGAGCTGATGCGCGCGCTCTGGCTCTTGATCCGGCTGCGCCTGTTGGACACGCTGCGCAGCCCGAGCTCGACGGGCTTTGTCTTTCTGTTCCCCATCGTGCTCCTGGTCGTCGTTGGCGTGGTGTTCATGAACGGGCACCCTTTCGAGCGCCGCACGCTGATCCTCGTGGATACGCGTGGTGCCGCAGCGACGCCCTCGCCGGGAGACATTCGAGCCGGGCTCGCTGGCTACGACGAGCTCTTCTTCGACTCCGAGGAGCAGCTCGACGCCGCGCACGGCAAGCTCGCCTCGCGCATGGCGAGCGCGGTCTTGGTGCTGAGTGACTCGGAGAGCAAGCTCTTGGTCGGGCCCCGGGAGCGCCTGTTCGGTGATGGGCTGGCGCGGGCATTGGAGCCGAAGCTTGGAGGGCTACCCCGAGTCGATGTGCAGGCGCTGCCTCGCTTCGGCTACGTGCACTATCTGTTTCCGGGCTTGCTCACGTTCTCGGTGCTCTTGAGCGGCTTGTTCGGCATGGGCTACGTGATGGTCTCGTATCGTCAGAGCCTGTTCTTGAAGAAGCTCGCCACGACGCCTCTCAACAAGGCGAGCTTCGTGCTGGCGCAGATCTTTTCACGCAGCGTGCTGGTCTTGGGGCAGAACGCGTTGCTGCTCGCCGTGGGGCACTTCGGCTTCGGGTTGCCGCTTGGGTTGTCCCAGGTGGGGTGGCTGACGCTGGTGGCGAGCTTGGGGCTCTTGACCTTCATGGGCCTTGGCTTCGTGCTCGCCTGCGTGATCCGTACGGAAGAACTGATGATGGACATCATCAGCTCGATCAACGTGCCCATCGTGTTCCTGTCGGAGCTCTTCTTTCCTCTCGCAGTCATGCCGCGGCCATTGGCCGTGGTCGGGGGGCTCCTGCCTTCGACGCAGATGGTGCGGCTGTGTCGTGAGGTGCTGCTCCACGGCCAAGTCGACCCGCAAACGCTAGTCCCTGGGCTGGGCGTGCTCCTGATCTGGACAGCGGCTACATTTGGGCTGAGCCTGTGGGTGTTCCGATGGCAGCGATGACGACCGTGTGCAGGGTACTGGCGTTGACCAGCGTGGGACTGCTGGGCGCGCTGGCGTGTCAGGAGAAGTTGCCGAGTAGCGAGCCAGTGCGCGCAACGCCAACCGCCACTCAGACGGAAACCGCCGAGCCGTTCCACCCAACTCCCAGCGAGTCGAAACCCAGCGACGCCGGAACGCTGGCCTTGGAAGACGCCGAGGCCGTGACGCCACCACCGCCACCACGCGACGCCGGAGCACTGCCGGCGATCATTCCGCCCCTCGAGCACGTTCAAGAGACCTGCGTGCTCGCCATGGGACGCCCGGTGTTCTTCTCCCAGAGCGCGACGCCTGGAGGAGGTGGCTTTTCAGGGGGTGGGAACGTCTATCGCGTCTACGAAGACGAGGCCGCGTTTCGCACGCTGCTTGGGTTGGGGCGCCTCGGGAGTGTCGACCCGCAGCGTCAGCGCCTGGTGCGCATCAAGATCATGGATCGCCCGAGCGCAAACGTGACCGCGGTGGTGGATCGCGGCGACGCCGTGGTGATCAGCGTAGACGTGCCCGTCTACTGCGGTGGTGCGCGACCCTACTCGCCGGTGATCGATGTCGTGCTACCGCGCTCCAACAAGCCGATCAAGGTCCAGAGCTGCAGCCACGGCAAGTGCAGCGGAATGCCATTGCCGTGAGGATATAGTATGGCGACCGTTGAGCTAGCACAGGCCGAAGGCGCTTCACCCGCTGCTTCTCCCTGGCTGGTCAGCGCGCCGTTTGATCTGCTTTGGTTCTTTGGCGGTGGCCTGCTCAGCCTGATCGCCATCGCCCTGCCACTCTACGCGGGCGTGCCCATGGCGCTGCTATTTTGGATTTGGCTGCTGGGCTTCGACGGGCCTCACATGATGGCGGCTTACACGCGAACCTATGCAGACAGACAGGCTTGGCAGACGAAGCGTCGTCTGCTGCTGATCACCCTGCTTGCCTTCCTGGTTGGTCCGGCCTGCTTGGTGGTCGATCGCTTGGCTGGCAGCGACAGCTTCACTGCGTTCCTCGGGTTCGCGACGCTGTACGGGCTCTATCACGTGATCCGTCAGCACTACGGCTTCATCGCCCTCTACTCGGCGAAGGTCGGCCAGCGCGACGCGCTGAGCTATCGTATCGATCGCTACGCTCTCTACCTCGGCGCTTGGCTGCCCTACCTCGCGTTCGTGTTCACTCACCCCAAGGCGCGTGCCTTGCTCGGGTTGGAGCCCCTGGACGAGCCGCTGAGCGCGCTGGTGTGGGCAACGGCGCTGGGCTTTGGAGCCGCGCTGTTGGCCTTCGTCTGGAACTTCTTGCGCACCCCCGCGCGCAGCTTGCCAAAGCTCACCTACAGCCTGCTCAGCGTCGGGCTGTACGGCTTGGCGTACTACTGGGTGGCGCGCTTCGAGCCGGTCTACGGCGCCAGCAACGGGCCGGATCAGGACTTCTTGCTGCTCAGTGTGGTGCTGACCGTGTTTCACAACGTGCAGTACATCGCGCTGGTCTACGTGCACAATCGCTCCAGGTACGTTGCCCCGGGGAAAATGGCATTGAGTGGACGCTTGGCGCCTTGGATCTCCAAGACGGCTCTGCGTTACGTCGCGGTGTGCCTCGGCTTCAGCCTCGTGTATTGGTTACTCGCCGCGAGCTCAGCGATTTACCCGTCCTGGGGCGGACTTCAGGCGCAGCTCTTGGTTGGCACAACCCTCGGAGGGATCAGCCTGAACCGATTCGCTTTGGCGCTGTGGTGGGGCCTCGCGCTCCACCACTACTGGTTGGACCAGCGGATCTGGCGCATCAAAGAGGACCCCGAGCTACGCGTGCACTTGGGTCTACAAGCGCCGCGCTGATTGACTTGGCGGCACCCTTACCAGGGCACCGACGTATAATCCTTGAGGAAACGCCCCCAGATGTGGTCGCCGGTGTTGAAGCCGTCGATGATGGGGTCGACGATTCGGGCGGCGCCGTCCACGATGTCGAGGGGCGGGTGGAAGCCGTTTTCTTCGCGCTTGCGCTCCGCGATGTGCGCCGGATCTTCGTCGGTGACCCATCCGGTATCCACGCTGTTCATGTGGATGCCGCTCTTGATGTAGTCCGCCGCTGCGGTGCGCGTCATCATATTGAGCGCGGCTTTCGCCATGTTCGTGTGCGGGTGCTTGTCCGTCTTGAAGCGCCGGTAGAACTGCCCCTCCACCGCGGACACGTTGACGATGTGTTTGTCTTCGCTCGGCACGCGCTCCATCAGGGGCTTGAGGCGCGCATTCAGCACGAAGGGCGCGATGGCGTTCACGAGCTGTACCTCGAGCAGCTCGACGGTGCTCACCTGATGCAAGGGCAGGCGCCAGCTGTTGACTGCACGCAGATCGATCTGTTGCTCGTCTTGGTCCAGCTGCCCCATGGGGAACAGCTGACCTCCTCGGTTGAAATCCTCGGGGATCAGCTCGAGCTGCGTTAGCGCGGCAGACATGGGTAGCTGCTCGGCGCCGTGCGTGAGGCCGGGCTGACTGTTCGCCGCTGCTGCGCCTGCGAGCAGCTTGGCGGCGGGACCGGGCAACGCATGATCGCCGCGCTCTTGGTCGAGCAAGTGCTGGTAGAAGCCCGGTGGGCGCCGCACCGTCTGGCAGGCGTTGTGAAGGATGAAGTCGAGGCGCGCTTCGGTGTGCTCGATGTGGCGGGCAAAGGACTCGACGCTCGGTGTGTGGCGCAGGTCGAGCCCGTACACCGTGAGCCGGTGTCCCCACTCAGCAAAGTCAGCTTCCCGAGCGTAGCGCCTGGCTGCATCCTTGGGGAAACGTGTCGTGACGATCACTCTCGCCCCGGACCGCAGGAGCAAGATGGCGCCCTGGTAGCCGATCTTGACGCGCGCGCCGGTGATCAGCGCCGTGCGGCCGCTGAGGTCCGCGCGTTGGCTGCGCTTCTGGAAGTTGAAGTCGCCGCACTCACCGCACAGCTGATCGTAGAAGTGATGCAGCAGCTGGTAGGGCTGTTTGCACACGTAGCAGACGCGTTCCTTGTGCAGCCGTGTGGGTTCTTCTGCTTCGGGCTCACGCAAGTCTTCGCCACTCTTCAAGGCGGGTGGCGTGACGAACACGACTTGCTCACGCAACTTGCGGATGGGCGCCTGGTCGAGCTGCGCCTCGAGTACCTCTCGGCTGTGCCGGCGGCGCTGCTTGCGCACGGCGCGCGCCAGCACGCGCTGCTCGTTGCGTTCGGGGCGCGACACGCGTCCTGCTGCGATGAGCAAGCGCTGGCGAGTGTCCTCGTCCAGCTCCGCCAACAGACCGCGGTTCTGAACGATGGCTTCCAGAGCGTCAACGCAGGCTTCGAGCGCGTCGACGTCGATGGCGTCGCTGCTTTCTAGCTGTTTTTCAGGGGAACTCACTGGCTTCGTCCGTGTCTCTGGGGGCAATACAGGGCGGGGCGCTCTACAACGCGCACGCCCGAGTGTCGAGCCGCAGGCCCGGGATTGCGTGCTTTGGCGTCGATCCCCCCTGGGCAACAGCACTCGAGCGACGCACCTCACCCGCAAACCCCGGGATTGGTGCCGAAGGAGCACGCCCGCGCGCCCCGCTTGGCGCCCCTGGAGCCGGAGGTGGAGTGCTGACACCTGAATCTGGTTCAGGCAGGTGGAGGACGGAGACGCTCGACGCTGAGTCTAGGAATACTCGACCAGATAGGTGCAGGCATTGCCACCCTTGTGCCGGCACTCCCCAGGATCGTGCCGCACGGAAGTGAGGCGGTCGAAACGTCGGGCCATCGCGGTGAGGATCCCCTCGTCGAAGGCGCACGGGTAGGGATTCTCGCAGCGGCTGATGATCATGTTCTTGTTGGGCGCCTGCTCGTAGCCGTAGTGACCGATGCCCTCGAGCATGTTGCCGGTGCTGATGGAGAACATCACCTCGCCCTTGCGGCGATGGTTCATGTGATAGGCGATATCCACCGAGCGGATGGCTGAGGGCACGTCCACCACCCAGTCGGGAAACTTCGCATTGGATGGGATGCGGGTCCCGATGTCGTAGAGCACTGATTGCCCCACCTCTTGCCCAATGCGCTTGAACGCACGGAGCCAGCCTTCTTGGGAGTACCAGCCGTCCATCTGCAGCAGGTAGCGACCGGCTCGATCGCGCTCCCCGATCTGCTCTTCGATCAGGATGTTCTCGGCCAGGCGTCGAAAGCTCCCAAAGCCGTCCACGATCGCGTACACGGTCTGGCCGTTCACTTCGATCCCCGATTCGAACGCTTCGTATTCCACGTCGCCTCCCTGCCGCGTCGTTCGCGCCCCTGTGTGACACGAACTGCACGTTTTGAACCTTCTTCGCCCGGTGAGGCCTAGGAAGGTGCCCCTCAGACCGTCGTGGCGAGCGCTTTTCCGCGCCCGTCGCGACTAGATCGCTATCGGATCACACTTTGGACGCCTCCCACGAGCGAAGGAAGCTTGAAAAAGCGCGTGAAGCGCACATTCCTCCAAAAAGCCGTGAAGCCGCTTAACTAAGCACAACGCTCCTCAGTTTGGCCTCGGCGCGCTCAGAAGGCCTTGCCTAGCGGAACTCCGCGGGGCCGCTGCTCGCTCTCCGGTTCCGCGTCGACCAGGGAAGCATTACCGGACGGAACCGAACGCTGCGGCGGGTGCTGGGAGTCGGCGCGGGGGCGGAGGTCAGGAAAGAGCTCTCGCAACAGGTCTTCCAAGGACTCCTCGGCAATGGGCTTTACGAGGTAGCCGTCGCACAGCTCGTCGTAGGCGGTGATGATGTTGCGCGGATCATCCAACGCCGTCGCCATGATCACCCGAGCGCGCTCGAGGGGCGTCACGCGAAAGCGCTTCTCGAGTTCCCGCACACACTTCAGCGTGCTCTGGCCGTCTAGCTTGGGCATGCGGATGTCCAGGCAGATCAGCTCGTACGGGTGAGCCTGCTCGAGACAGTCCTGCATGAGCTCGAGCGCGGATACGCCATCGCGTGCCGTGTCGCAGTGACCATAACGGCTC
The DNA here is from genome assembly GCA_020633205.1 of Polyangiaceae bacterium. NCBI lineage: Bacteria > Pseudomonadati > Myxococcota > Polyangiales > Polyangiaceae > Polyangiaceae bacterium. The sequence goes on along the minus strand of JACKEB010000024.1, from coordinate 84,996 downwards.
AGGGCGCGCACCAAGATGCGTCGGTTCACCAACTCGTCGTCGACCACCAGGATGTTCATCGGCTTTGATCCGTGAGCTGACGCATGTGCCCTCCGGCGTTGGCGCACGTGTCGGTTCACGCGCCAGACAACTGTACCGATCTTCGGCTCCTGGTTGACCCCAGTCGATCACCCCGGAGGGTGAGTTTGGCGCACATTTCTTGGCGGAATTATTGTTGTTCGCGCCCTCGCACGTACGGCAATCCCTACCGCCGCGGTTCGGTTTTGGTCGCGGGACCGGATCAAGCGGATTGGGCGCTGCGCTAGAGCGGTTTCGGACATGGGCCCGACGCGTGGGCCGTCACACTAAGCGGCATGAATCGCTGGTCTTTTCCCAACATCGCGGGTTGGGCTCTGGTTGGCTCGCTGCTTGCGTTCGGCGGTGGGTGCTCCAGCACCCAGAGCGAACCGGCGGAGCCGACGCCTGAAGGGGGAGCGTGTGCCATGGGAGCATGGAAGGGTCGTGATCGATTGGCGCCCGCCAAGACGCCGCCATGCGAGCTCGGCGTGAGCGAGGTCCCGCAGTTCGTTAGCCTGGGCTTCGACGACAACGGCGACGCAGAGGGCATGACCTGGGCGCTCGATATGCTCGCAGCGCGCAGCGGTACGGCGTCGTTCTACATGACGTCGAACTATGGGCAAGACGCGCAGGTGCTATCGACGTGGCGACGCGCGCGCGACGAAGGTCACGAGCTCGGCAATCACACCATCGACCACGCGGAGGGTGCGAGCTTCTCGCTAGAGGACTGGCAGCGGGAGATCGAAGGCTGCAACGATTTCCTCACGGCAGGGGATGACCCGTTGGTGCGCGCGTCGGATCTGGTGGGCTTCCGCGCGCCGTACCTGAGCTACAACGACGCCATGCTGAGCGCCGTGCAGCGCGCGGGTCTCACCTATGACTGCAGCATCGAAGAGGGCTACGAAGACGGCCAGGACGGGAGGAACTTCTTCTGGCCTTACACCTTGGATGAGCTGAGCCCTGGACACAGCGCGCAGGTCGCGTGGGGCGATGGCAAGCAGGAACTGTCAGCACATGCGGGCCTGTGGGAGCTGCCGGTCTACGCCCTGTTCGTCCCGCCCGACGAAGCCTGCGAAGCCTATGGTGTGCCTTCGGGTTTCCGTGCGAAAATGAAAACCGTTCAGGAGTGGTTCGATGCCGACAGCGGGGCCATCACGGGTTTCGACTACAACCTCTGGGCTTCAAAGGCGGAGGGGGGCTTCGAGATGACCCCGGCAGAGTTCGTCGCGACGCTCAAGTACACCTTCGATCAGCGGCTGGCGGGCAACAAGGCGCCCTTCCTGTTGGGAGTGCACTCCGCGTACTATGGCAGCGAATGGGATGGCAACGCTCCAGGGGCGCAGAGCGCCAAGGAGCGCCAGGGCGCAATTGAAGCGTTCCTCGACTACGTTCTGAGTCAGGGCGCCGAGGTGGTGAGCGCGCGCCAGGTTTTACAGTGGATGCGGGATCCGGTAGCGCGCGCTAGCAACTGAAAGCGCGGGCCCACGCGACGCGGCTTCAAGGTGGTCTAGAGTCCGTCGAGCGCGTCGTCTGCGGAGTGCGGTCTGCCCGAGACTACTAGCCTCCGGTGTCCTAGCGGCTGTCGGTGTGCAAGCGGTAGTGTACTTCCGCGTCGCCCTTGGTGTAGCCAAGGATGCGTTCCGTGCGGAAAGGAACTCCGAGAATGCGGAGGCCTCCGCGAAAATAGCCAATCCCCGAGTACTCGAAATAGGGATGATGAAACGGATCTGGAATGCCGTTGATGCGCAGCTCGATGCACTTGCCGTCGTAGGTGCCAGTGGCAGCGCCGAGGTCGAAGAAGTTGGTGAACATCACCTGAGCGAGACTCGCGAAGCGCTTGAGATCCTTGCTCGCCACGAGACCCTTGTACGGGCCCTCGGTCATCGACCACTGCGCGCTCGCTTCTCCAACCTCCCAGAGCGACTCGCGGTCACCTCCGTATGCCTGTTCGACGATTTCGTCGATTAGCTGAAGAAACGGCCCCATCGGCAGCCAGTTGGTCGGCAGCACGTGCTTCGGGAAGTGGGGATTTCTGCGCTGGAAGTCCGCCAAGAAGGCGTCCACCTTCGCTTGATCCCAGCGCGAAGCCAGCAGCTTCAAGCGCGCGTGGTACGCGGTGCCCTTCACGTGCATCCGCTTTGGCTAGCGGTTCGTCCCGATGAAGACAAGGCCCCAACGCTTGGTGGGCCGATTGTTCTGCGGAAATGTGCGGACTACGGCTGCTTCTGGATACGCGCGAGCACGGCGTGGGCGGTTGTGGATAACCCCCGAGGGTCGAGCAAGGCTTCGAGGCGGCGTTGCTCCACGCTGCGGTCGAACGCTGTCCTTCGGGCGCCAGGGTCCAAATCGTAAAACGCTGGAGCGAAGCGTACCTCGCCGTGAGGACCGCGCTCGCGGTGCGCCGAGACGACTTCTTCGATCAGGCTCTCTTCGTCCATGGCTCAGCCTTCAGCCTCGCTCTGAAAACTCAGGTCGACGCCCTGTCCGCGCAGGCACTTGAGCAAAAACTGGCGCGCGCGTCCGAAGTTCTTCAGGAAAGTGTTGAGCTTCATCTCGAGGCGCAGCGCGAGGGACTCGTCTGGCTCCTGGCCTTGGTTCTCGAGGCGCGCGCTGAGGGCCATGCGCGGCTTTGCAGGCAGCGCCTCCAAGCAGCGTTGGATCACGGCTCTGAGAAGCGGGTCGGGCTCCTCGGTGCTCGTGAGGGCCGCTTCGGGTGTGGCTTGCTCCGTGAGTTGCTTGACCAGATCGCTGCGCTCGAGCTTGCGCACGTGGTCGATGGCCAGGTTGCGCCCAATCCGAACGCCGAGCCGTAGCAGCGCGTCTCCCTGGGGATCTACTTCTACGCGATGCGCGACCTGCCATAGCCTTAGCAGGGTTTCTTGTAGCACCGCCTCCACATCTACCGAGCTTGCGAAGCGCGCGAGGCTCAGGCGAATGCGCGGCTCCGCGCTGCTCAGCCAGAGCGCAAACGCCTGAACATCGCCTGCGGCGATCTGCGGTAGCAATTGGTCGCGGTACTCAGGAGTCATGGGCTTCAACGAAGAGAAGGGAGGCTACCCGAACGGGTAGCCTCCCTGGTGTGGTCAGAGTGCGATCTCCCAGCGCGGAGTGTCCGCTGATTGGGGAACAATCACTCGGGTGACTGCCTGAGGCAGCGCGTTGTCCAGCTTGCACACGAGGCGCAGAGTCGTGCCCGGTTGCAAGCGACCTGCTGCCGTCGTGAACTGCAGCTCGACCTCGACCTCGAGGCCACTTCCATCCGCGAGGATCAGCGTGACGCTCTGCGGAGCCGGCCAGTGCACTTCGTGCTGACCGAACTCGATGCTGATCGCGAAGCGCTTGGCGTTGTTCAGGCGAATCACTCCGCGCGCTTCCAGCACCGGTGCCTCGTCGGATTCTCCAAGGATGGCCATGCCACCCGGGACCGCGCTCGGGGCTGAGCCGTCGGCGTCGAAGAGATCTCCATCGTCCGCTTCCTGCTTCGGTGCAAAGAAGTCGCGAGCACGCTCGAACAGGCCGCGCTTTTTCGGCGCTTCCGGAGCCTGAGGAGGCGGCGGTGGAGCGGCAGCAAACGGCGGAGGCGGCGGCGCACCGGGAGGCGGCGGAGCACCAGGAGGCGGCGGCGCGCCACCCGCGTAGCCCAAGCTCGCTGGGGCCGGAGCTGACATCATGGGGCGGCCAACGTGCATCGGCGCCATCGCCGAGGAGCGCATCGGTTCCATGCTGCGCAGCCCCAGGCCTTCCGCGCAGAGATCCGCAGTCAGCTCATGAGGCTGCTCCACACGGCTCGATGCCTTGGTCGGGTCAACCGTGACGTCTTCACTCACAGCCACCCACGAAGTGAGTCGCGTGGCGATCTGGAAGTCGACGCCCAGGTGCTCGATGCTGCGATCGAGATCCGTGCGTTGCCCTGGCTTGGCGGCGAACTCGAGCTCCAGATCCTCCACGCGGTCCCGAGCAAACAGCGCCTGCACCCGCTCGGCCCCGGTCCCCGGCTGCCGCGCCTCCACCAAGAGCTCCTGGTTGTAGCTACCGCGCGCCGTTGCCCCACGGATGTGGAGGGTGCCGCCTTCAGGCTTCAGCTCGAGGGGGATCAACGCTGGCGAGGCCGCGAACAGATCGAGCGGTCGCTTCGGTACGGACTTGAGCGCGCTACCCCAGATCTCCAGGTCGGTGACTTGAGGTTGGTTCGTACGCTCGAGCAGGCGCTTGATCGCGGGCTCCGTATCCTCACCGGGCGCGACGACGATTTCCACGCCGCGTCCCGCGCGTGCCGCTGGAGTGAGCAGCGCACGGTTCACCCCGTGGCCGACCCCGATGCTGTGAAAGCGACAGCTCTTCGGCAGCTTGTCCGCCAGGCGCTGAAGAATTGCCTGTTCGCTGCCGATCAAGCCATCCGTGACCAACACCACTTGTCGCTGGGCACCTTCGCGCAGCGAGGCCAGCGCAGCTTCGATGCCGCGACGCATCTCGGTGCCGCCGCTGGCTTGGAGCGACGTGAGCCAGCGCAGGGCATCCCGCTTGTTGGCGTCGGTTGCGTGCACTGCCTTCCGCTGCCAGCGATTGGCCTTCCAGCTGAACTCGATCAGCTCGAGTTGGTCCTCACCCCCGAGAGAATCGACCAAGGCGCTGACGAGGCGAACGGCTTGTGCAAGCGGTTCGCCGCCCATGGAGCCGCTGGTGTCGAGCAACACGATCAGATCGCGGGCAACGGGGGCTTGAGCCTCGAGCGGAGGCACCAAGCTGAGCAAGCCAAACTGCGAGCCCGCGTGGCGATGCGTCTCCGCGGGGCGAGACGTCTCCAGGCGCGCGCTGGCGTGCTGCAGGGCGACGCCCCAGCGCACCACGACGTCGCGGTCGAGTCGTGCGCCGTCGAAGTGTACGCAAGTAGTTTGCTGCTCCGGGTTACTCACGATGGAGTGACTCGGGGAGCGAGGCGCGCTCGTGAGGCGGTCGCTGAGCGTTAGGCGCAGCTCGATGCGCGCTGGCTGTCCTTCGCGCGCTTCGCTGGGGTCGATGACGGCGACGCACGATGCGTCGCGGCTCTCTTCATTTTGATAGCGTGGAGCTACAACCGTGGGGAAACGGTACTCCCAGCCGTCGCCGACCCAGCTCAGCGGATGATCCAGCTCGACCTCGATCTCGATTGACTTGCCTGGCGGAATGTTGCCGATGGCTTGGCGGAAGAGGGCGCTGCGTTCCTGCTCCAGTAGCGCGGCGCTGTGGCCGCTCATCAGCGCTTCCTCGTAGCGCTCCCGAGCTTGCTGCTTCGGTTCAACGACGCCCTGGGTGCGCTTGCCGTCGAGCTCGAACTGGTAGCCGCTCACGGCTGCGTCGCTGGGGAGTGGCAAGAGGTAGGTGACCTCGAGGGGTTGCTTGGAGGTGTTGCGGAATGTCTGACGCACCACACTGCGTGCGATGCCGCCGCCCGCGCCGGCGCTCAGCGTGGCGCCCTCGAGGGGCAGTTCGACGCCCTGGGTGCTGACCAGGCGTGCGCCGGTCGAGGCGTTCTCGGAGGCGGCGGGCACGCCGCTAGTTTGCGGAAAGACGTGGTGGATCGGCAGAATCATGTGTTCCTCCAGGCCTCGATAGCTGTCATACGGCCCCCTTTCGGGGACTGCCGCCGCTCGCTCAAGTGCGAGGCTCGAGCGGTTTTTTCCGTGATTCGAGGCGCTTCTGGGGGACCAACGCTGGCCACGCGCGTCTGGTGACAAAGTTTTTTTGGGGGAGAGGCGCTTCTCCAGCTGCCTCAAGACTCCGCGGGGTCCGCCGTCTCTGACTTACCAGCTGCGGACTCACCAGCTGCTGACTCGTCCCGGGGGTCCACGGTGTCTCCGCTGCGGTGGCGATTCTTCCACAGGCGCCGTCCGGCGAGCATGCCGAACACCCAGGCCAGCAGCGCGAGGCCGCCGAGCTGCAATCCGCGGTTCCGGAAGGCGAGGCGTGCCTCCTCTGCTTTGTGAGCGAGCTCCTCGCGGGTGCCGAACCAAGCGCGATCCCCTTGAATGATCACGTACTGTTCAGGGAGCACACGAGCCATCCAGACGCCGTAGGTGTCGCACGGGTGCTTCTTCCAGTCGGGCGCGAGCGTTTCCGCGGGGTGCCCTTCTAGAGTGCGCCGTGCCTGATACAAGTTGGAGTAGCTGCTCCAGCCTTCGAGGGAAAACGGCGGGAGACTCACCTCTTTTGACCCACCCGCATCTGTGCTCTGAAGCGTCAGACGCGGAGAACCGTAGACGCGCTTGGCGAGCAGCGTACGCTCAGTGTCGCGCCCAGTGCTCTTCAGGCACAGCACTTCGAGCTCCGCATAGGCGACACCCTCACCCAGAGGAGGCTGTTCCTTTGCCAGGCCCTGAGCGCGACCTTCAATCACCCCCGCGCCGGGATCTGGCGGGGGCTTGCGCGCTCCTTTACCCGTGCCAGCCGCGCCGTAGACGACCGCTGCGACGGTTAGCGCGAGTGCTGCTGGGATCGCGACGAGGGCCAAGCAGCCAGGGGCATTCGAACGACTCACCGCGCCTGCTTACGGCAGTCCGCCGGCTGGCGCCAGTCCTCACGCTGAGCTTGGATCGAGCTCACGCCGCGGCAAGGCGTCGCACGTGCCATCCCTGCGCGGCTGACGTGCTTCGCGTGCCGTGGGAGCTGCCATGGCTAGGTCAATGCCTAGTTCAGCGCCTCGCCCAAGGCGTACTTGAGCTTCGTGCGGGTGACGCGCTGGTTGATGTGGGCCGTGATGAGTTCCAGGCGCGCGCGCAAGAGCTCGGTGTTCGCGTCGATCAAGTCGACGCTCTTGGCTCTTTCTGCGCGGAACTGCAGCAGCGTTGCGCGGTACGCTTCTTCGCTCGCCGCGAGGCCGCGCGCGGCGACCTTCAGCGCGACGTCCGCTTCGATCGCCGAACGCTGTGCTTGACTGAGCTCTCGTCGCAGCATGTCTCGGAGTGACGCTTCCTGAGCGTGCACGCCGGCCTGTTTTGCATCCAGGGCGCGCGCGCTCGCGTTGGCTGTCGGGAGATCGTTGATCACGTAGGTGAGCTGGAGGCCCGCGTCCCAGCTAGCGGTCCATTTGTCCTGTTGAGGGAACACGCGCTGGTGGGGATTCGCGTAGTAGGCGTTGCCGAAGGCATCCAGGCGGGGCAGCGTGCTCGCTTTCACGGCTTTGCGCTGAGAGCTGATCGCCCGTGCGCTCTCGCTGAGCGCCTTGAACTCGGGGCGGCTTCGCTGGGCGCGGCGCTGGAGCTCGCTCGTTTTCGAGCGCTTGAGCGGTGGCAGGGGAGTCAGCAGCTCCTCTCCAATGCTGTAGGCCTCGTCCTCGGGGTCGTGGAGCAACGTGCGCAACGCGTCCGCGTTGATCTCCTTGCCGGAGCGGGCGCGCTCGAGCAGTAGCTCGGCGTTCGCGACTTGTGCGTCGAAGCGCATCAGTTCCGCGCGGGTGAGCGTGTCTGCCTTGCGCGCGGCCTCGGCGACCTTGTAGTGGGCCTGGGCTTGCTCGAGGGTCTGCTCTGCCACGACCTCCGCGAGGGTGCTCTGTGCCCACCCGTAGTAGGCGAGCTGCGCCTGCAGTGCAGCGCTCCGCTTGGTGACCTGCTGGCGGTACTTGGCGGCCTGGAGATTGTGCCCGGCGGCGCGGTTTGCGTGATTGGTGCGCAAGAAGTAGTCGGTGAGCGGCACCGTGACGTTCGCCTGCAAAAGGTACTGGTCGAGGATTTGAGGGAACGAGAGGTCGACACCGATCAGCGGTTGCCCCGCGGCAACGGGACCGGGCTGAGTCGTAGCCACCAGAGTACCGAGGCTCTGCGTGTCGATCTCCGAGAGCCGCGTGTAGCGCGCGGTCAGCGTCACCCTGGGGAGGTAACCGACCTCCGCTTGGTCCTTGTCTGCTGCCGCGCTCTTCACGTCGGCTTCGCTCGCCTTGAGTTCGTTGCTGGTGGCGACCGCTCGCGCTGAAGCCTGACGAGCCGTCAGGCCCCCAGGTTTGCCCATCAGCGCCTTCAGGCGTTGTTCTAGCTGTTGCGCGTCGGACTTGTTTGGGAGCGCCTTGCCTGCGGCGGGCTGGGGCTCAGCGGCTGGTTGAGCGCCGGCCGTGCCAGCCCAGCCGAGTGCCCCGCTCAGTGCAGTAGAAAATAAAACCGTGCGGAATAGGCTTCCGCGCGTCTTCGCGTTGAAGGTTCTCATGTTGCGTCTCCCTTGGGAGGTTGAAGAGCGTGGGTGGGCGGGCTATTGGGACCGCCAGTGCCCTCGAAGAGCACGCGCACCAGCATGCGAGCCAGATCGGTATCCTGCGACATGGCGTCGAAGCCGGGCAGGCGCTCGCCGAGGACCCTTAAGATGAACTGGGGCAGCGCACCGACGGCGATCGCAGAAGTCATGATCACCGGCAGCGGAAGCTTGGGATCGAACTTCTGCTCCTGCAGTCCTTGCAACATGGTGCTGACGATGAGCGGCAGGTGTCCGCGCTGGAAGCGCTCGAGCAAGCGCGCCCTACGCTCCGTGGAGGTCATCATCTCGCGGACCACGATGCGCCCTACCTCGAGCTCGTAAGCCTCCAGCTTGCCGATCAGCGAGAACGCCCGATACAGCCGCTCCTCAACCGGAAACTGCGTATCCAGGGCTTCGGCCAGGCGCTTCAACAGCCCGTCGTAGACGTCTTCCACCACGGCCATGAAGAGGTCGTCCTTCGTGGGGAAGTAGTAGTAGACCATGCCGATGTTGGTGCCCGCGTTGCGCGCGATCGCTCGCAGCGAAGCCGAGTCGACGCCTTCCGCCAAGAACATGTCGTGGGCGGCTGCGATGATCCGCGGTTCGATGTCACTCTTCGGTCGAGCCATGGTTCTCTCGTTAGATTCCTTGGGGAAATGAGCTAGCCAAGCCGTCGTCGAAACACACCGAGCGCCGTGAGGCCGGTCACGGCGGCAATGCAAAGCAGCGCCCAGACGTTCCGAGAAAAGTCGGCGAAGTGCGCGTCCTTCAAGTAGATCCCTTTCGTGATCTCGACGAAGTGACGCACCGGGTTGGCCCACGTGGCCGTCTGCAGCCAGTGGGGCATGTTGTCGACGGGGGTGACGTAGCCGGAGAGCAGGATGGCCGGCATCACGAAGAAGAACACCCCGAGGAATGCCTGCTGTTGCGTGGCGCACACGCTGGAGATGAACAGCCCTACACCGACGAGCGCGGCGACGTAGGCCACCATGCAGGCGTAGAGCAGCGGCAGCGAGCCCTGAAACTCGATGCCGTACCCGTACACCCCACCAAGGATGATGATGGTCGCTTGAATCATCGCGACGATCAGCGCCGGGACGGCCTTGCCTACGAAGATCATCGACGGCGTGAGTGGACTCACCATCAGCTGGTCGAGCGTGCCTTGCTCACGCTCCCGGGCAACGGACATCGCCGTGACGATCAGCGCCGAGAGCGTCGTGATCATCGCCACCAGGGAAGGCACGATGAAGCGGAAGTACTCGAGGTTCGGGTTGTACCAATTGCGTACGACCAGAGCTGCCGTGGGCGCCGGCTGCGCGTCTAGCGGTACGCTCCCAACGATCTGCTGGACGTAGGCCAGCGCGATCTGCGCGGAGTTCGAGCGCCTGCCGTCGAGCACGGCTTGGATAGGCTCTGGGGACCCCGCTTTGACGCTCTTTGAAAACTGGGGCCCAAAGCGCAGAACCAGCAGCACATGCTGACGGTTCACGAGGTCACGCGCCTCAGCTTCGCTGTGCACTTGTACGATCTTCGTGAAGGCAGGCGTCTCGCTCAGGCGCTGGATCATCTCCGCGCTAGTGGGGCCCTGGTCTTGATCGAAGATCGCGATGCTGTTGTTCTTGACCTCCAGGGTCGCCGCGAAGGGGAACACCAGGAGCTGCAGAATCACGGGCATGGTCAAGAGCCGCAGGCTCTGCTTGTCCCCGAGCACCGCGCGCAGCTCCTTGATGATCAGCGCCCGCAACCGAATGAATAACGCGTTCACTCGAGGCGCCTCCGAGTCTTGAGGTAGGTAACACCCAGGAAGCCAAGCGCCGCCAGGCTCATGCCTTCGAACGCGCGAATCAACACCGGCCAGACATCTCCCGCTTGGAAGACCGTCTGCATCGCCACCACGAAGTAGCGAGCTGGCACGATGGTCGTTACCGCGCGGATGGGTGCTGGCATCGAGCTAATCTCGAAGACGAAGCCGGAGAGCATCAACGCCGGTAAGAAGGCCGCATTGAGCGCAGCCTGCGCGGCGTTGAACTGGCTCTTCAGCACTGTGGAGAGCAACAGCCCGAGGCCCAGCGCGCTACCGAGGAAGAGCGCTCCAACGAGCATCACCGCGCCAAAAGAGCCGCGGAACGGTACGTGGAAAGCGTAGCGCGTGAGGCCCACGCAAATCACGAACGAGATCAGGCCGAGTACGAAGTAAGGGATCACCTTCGAGGCAAGCAGCTCGAAGCGGGAGACGCCCGCTGCGAGCAGCGCCTCCATCGTCCCGCGCTCCCACTCTCGGGCCACGACCAGCGCCGTCAAGAGGGCACCTACCACGGTCATCACGATGCTGATGGAGCCCGGCAGCAGGAAGTTTCGGCTCTCTGTCGACGGGTTGAACCAGGAGCGTGTCTCGATATCCAGGCCTTTTAGTTCACGCCCTTGACGCTTCAACTCTTCTCGTTGCCATACGGCAACAGCGCCCCGTACATGGGCGGCGACGAAGCTCGCGGTATTGGGCTCCGAGCCATCGGTGACCAGGAGCAACGACGGGGTTCCGGGGCTCTGGCGGAGGGCCCGTTCAGAGAAGTCTCCCCTGACGATCAGGAAGCCTCGCACGTGCCCGGCGCGCAACTCGTCGCCCATTTGTTTAGCGTCGAAGCCGGTCTTGACGTGGAAGGTGGGTGAGTTCGCGAGAGACTCCGCGAGGCTGATGGCCTGAGGGCGCGTGTCCTCGAGCACCACACCGAGGGTCACCGTGGAGGAGTCGAGGTTGATGCCCGCGCCGAAAATGAACAGCAAGATCCCGGGGAAGATGAACGAGATCAACAGCGTGCTCGGGTCCCGGATGATCTGCAGCGTCTCCTTGCGGCATAGCGTCCAGAGTCGCTTGAGGCGATAGGCGAAGGCGTTCACGCGGCCTCCGTGACCAGGGCAATGAACGCTTCTTCCATCGTGGGGTCCGGCTGCTCCGGTGTCGTTGCCTTGGCCTTGAGGTCGTCAGGCGTCCCCGTGGCGATCATCTTCCCGCGGGAGATGAGCCCGATGCGATCGCAGTACTCCGCCTCGTCCATGAAGTGCGTGGTGACCAGCACCGTCACTCCGCGCTCGACCACCCCATTGATGTGGGTCCAGAACTCGCGGCGGGTGAGCGGATCGACCCCCGAGGTCGGCTCGTCGAGAAACAATATCTCGGGCCCGTGGAGCAGAGAGCAGGCGAGCGCGAGGCGCTGCTTGTGCCCGAGGGGCAGGTCGCCTGCGGCGCGCTTCATCAGCGGGCCAAGCTCGAACACGCTTACCATGCGCTCGATGGCGAGCTTCAAGCGCTTGCCGCTCAGCGCATAGGCGCCTCCGAAGAACTCCAAATTTTGCCGTACGGAAAGATTTCCGTACAATGAGAACTTCTGTGCCATGTAGCCAAGGCGTTGACGGGCCTCACTCGCCGAGGAGCGCAGGTCGACGCCGGCGACCTCTGCGTCGCCTGAGGTTGGGACGACCAAGCCGCAGAGCATCTTGAAAGTCGTCGATTTGCCGGCTCCGTTCGGGCCGAGCAAGCCGAACACCTCACCCCGCTTGACCGCCACGCTGATCCCGTCCGCCGCCTTGAAGTCGCCGTACTGCTTCGTCAGCTGGTTCGTGCGGATCACGATTGCGCCGTCGTTCGGATGCTGTGCTACCGCGTTTGCGAGCTCTGATTCGGCGGATGGGACACCACCCAAGAGGTCGATGAATCCGTCCTCGAAGCGGGGTTTGGTGGCAGTCAGGGTTGCGTGAGCAGACACACCAAACTCCAAGGGGCGTAGCTCTGCGTCAGGCCTTGCGATCAAGCGGACCCCGCGTCCTTGCACGACGCCATCCATGCTCGCGGGGTCGCGTCGGGAGTTCTTGAGCGCAATGCGCGGTTGCTCTTCCAGGTTCGTCAGCAGGAAGACTCGGCTGCGTACGCGATCGTGGAGCTCCGAGGGCGCACCCGAGAACAAAATCTCTCCTTCGTTGAGCAACACGACGTGGTCGCACGCCTCCGCCTCGTCGAGGTAGGCGGTGCTCCACACCACGGCGATCCCCCCCGCGATCAGCTCGTGAACCATGCGCCAGAGCTCCCTGCGCGAGACCGGGTCGACACCGACGCCGGGCTCATCCAGCAGCAACACCTTCGGCGTACCGAGCAGCGTGCAAGCCAAACCTAGCTTCTGCTTCATCCCGCCTGATAGTCGGCCGGCGAGGCGATCGGTGAAGCGCGCGAGATCCGTGAACTCCAACAGGCGCTCGAACGTCTCGCGACGCTGCTCTCCAAACAGACCCTTGAGGTCGGCGTAGAGCGAGAGGTTCTCCATCACCGACAGGTCTTCGTAAAGACCGAACTTTTGCGGCATGTAGCCGATGGAGTCGCGCAGCGAATCAGCGTCGTGGGTTGGACTCGAGCCGAGCACGGAGAGTTCGCCGGAGGTTGGCACCAGGAGCCCCGCGAGCAGCCGGAGCAGCGTCGTCTTGCCCGCGCCGTCGGGCCCAACCAACCCCGTCACGACGCCCGGCATGACGTCCAGGGTGACATTGGAGAGCGCTGGCTTTAATTCCCCGGGGAAACTCTTGCGCAGGCTCTGGATATGCGCAAACGCTTCGCTAGGGCTGGTCATTTTTGGCCTCCCCGCGAGGGGCGGAAGCGGGCGCCGCGTTCGCCAGGCGGATCGTGACGGGCATGCCCTGACGCAAGCCATCGTCATGCTTCTCGACGATCACGCGGAAGCGATAGACCAAGGACGTTCGCAGCTCTTCGGTCTCCACGTTCTTCGGCGTGAACTCGGCCTGGCTCGCAACGTAGCCAACCTGGCCGGTGTACGGCTGTCCAGCGCGTGCGTCGGTGTAGACGTTGACGGTCGTGCCTGGAGAGATCATCGCGAGCTGCGCCTCGTTGGCATAGGCCCGGATCCAAACCGGATCGGTGACCGCGACCACCAGCACGGGGGAGCCCGGTCCGACGATCGCGCCGGGTTCGATGGCGCGCGTCACGACGACGCCGTCACTTGCAGCAACGAGCTCGGTGTCCTTCAGGTTGAGCTCGGCGCCATCCACCGCGCTCTCCGCCTGCTCCACTTGCGCCTGGGCGACTGCGAGCTCGACGACGCGAGGGCCACGCACCGTCTTGGCGACCACGGCTTGGGCCGCGCTCACCGCAGCCCTCGCTTGTTCCGCGCCGCTCTTCGCGGCCACCAGGTCTTGGTTGGTTGCGGCGCCCGCGTCCACCAGTGGCTCAAGACGCTTGAGCTGATCTTCCGCGCGGATGCGCGCGGCCTTGCGTTCCTTCAACAGAGCGCGAGCCTGCGCGATGTCTTCGCGCCGAGCGCCCGCCTCCATCAGCTTGAGGTTTGCCTTGGCGACCTCCACGGCCTTCTTGGCTTGCGCGACGGCGAGCTTGTACGGCGCAGGGTCGAGACGCGCAATCACCTCGCCCTTCTTGACGTGATCGCCTTCTTGCTTGAGCACCTCGTCGACGCGCCCGTTGACGCGGAAGGCGAGGGTGACGTCGCGGATGTCCACGTTGCCGTGGAACGCCGCAGGCTCTGCGGCTTGAGTCTGCTTAGACCGCCAGTAGAACGCGCCACCGCCGAGCAACGCGATCACCACCAGCACCACCACAGCGCGCTTCTTCTTGGATTGTTCAGCCATCACGGGTCCTGAGCGAGCGGACCCGAGTGCTGCAGTGCCAGCGTCGGCGTCGCAGCAATGGGTCTTCGACTGAGGGCGCACCGCAACTGGGTGCGCAGGCAGAACGAGGCGACCTTTCAGCGGCCGCCTAGTTCTTTATCATGCGACTGATAATACCCGGGGCGCGGCGAATCGCAACCCACCCAGTGCAAAAAAGTCCCACTCACATTCGCGTCTCCGGTTCGGCGAACGATCGGCAAAAGAACGGATTTTTGGGGGTGAGGGTGCCTCAGCCTTCAAACCATCGGCGCCGCTAGCCCCGGCCCCGCAGGCAGCTCCGTCCGGCGCTTACTCGGCTGGGGCACGCCTGGCGGCGACGATACAGATGGCCTCTACCGTGATCAGGCTGAACAGCTGCTGAGGCGTGATGCGCATGCGGTCGGGCTGCTCCGCGATTGCCGGGAGCCACTTCTCTAGCTCAGCGATGACAGGTTCCGTAAGGAAACCCTCTTGCATCACCTCGGGCGATGAAAAGTCGAGCCGCGTGAGGAAGTTGAACTCCCCGTCGCGCACCTTGATATCGAGCTCCTGGTCCAGCTGAAACACGATGTCGACGAAGTCGAGGGAGTCGGCTCCCAGGTCATCCACCAAGCGGCTCCCTAACGTCACTTCGTCGGGCTCCACAGCCAGGGCGTCGACGATCAGCGCTTTGACGGTTTGAAATATCGAGTCAGGGATCGCTGCGTACGTCATCTTGGTTGCTCGTCTCAGTCGATGAAACGCACGACGTGCTGTAGCGCCTTGCGCGTAGTGGCTTTGGGGTCCTCGTCTGGGTGCCCCACCGCGACCAGAGCGACGATACTCCAGCTCTTCGGGACACCCAACAGCTCCTTCAGCGCGCCTGCAGCGACCAGCGGGCCAGTCATCGCTGACGCGCCGAGACCGATGTCCGTCGCCTTGAGGAGCAGGTTCATCAGCCCTAGGGAGGTGCTGACCACAGCGGAGTGGCGCTCCATGTGGAGAACGGCTTCGCGAAGCTTCCGAGGTAAGCTGTCATCCACCAGCTGAGAGAGCACGGCGTGCCCGCGGCAGATCGGGACGATCACACAGGGGGCGTGTTCGAAGCGCGTGAAGTACTCGCCGTACGCCGCGAACGCGACTTGGCTCTGCTCTGGGATTGACGCCTGCAGCGCGCGAGTCGCTTCGCGCACGGCACTCGCTAGCTGCTCGATGCGTTCCCGATTGGTGACGACCAGCCACCGCCACGGCTGCTTGTTGCTCGCAGAGGGCGCACTCACTGCGGCCTCCAGCAAGCGCTCGATGTCCGTGCGCTCCAGGGCGTCCGCCCTGAAGCGCCGCACGCTACGTCGACGCTCGAGGAGCCCGTCCAGCGTCATGCGACGACGTAGCCTCCATCGCTGTGAGCGACGCAGCCGGTCACGTACTGCGAGCGGTCGCTTAGGAGAAAGCTCGCGTACTCGGCGACGTCCAGTGGGGAGCCGATACGCTTCGCGGGGATCCGCTCCAGCAGTTCGCCTCCGGCCAGGGCCTTGGTTGGCTCCAGCATCCGGCTCTCGATGGCGCCCGGTGCGAGCGCGACGACACGGATCCCCTTCCTTGCGTACTCGACCGCCAGGCTCCGGGTGAGGGCCTCAACACCACCTTTGCTCGCAGCATACGCAGACTGGCCGCGCGCCGCGCGCTGGCTGGTCACGGAGCTTAGGTTCAGGATCACGCCACGTTGGCCGTTTCCGCGAGGACGCTGCTTTAGCAGCACGGGGATAGCGGCCTGGCAACACCAGAGCGTCCCCAACAGGTTCACACGCACGACTTGCTCCACCTCGAGGGGTGTCTGGCTGACGAGCAGTCCAGGCTTGACTATGCCAGCGGCGTTGACCCAACCATCAATGCCGCCTAGAGCTTCGTCGGCTGCGCTGACGAACTCGCTGATGCGCGTCGGATCGGACACGTCCAGGCTCGCGCACTTCGCGCCCAGCTCACTGGCCAGGGACTCCGCGAGTGCCCGCCCACGGTGGTAGCCGAGTAGCACCTGCGCGCCTTGGGCGACGCAGGTTCGCGCCATGGCCTGACCCAGGTCACCACTGCCCCCAGTGATCACGATTTTGCGCCCCGCGAGTTCAGGCATCGTAGCTCCAGTTGTCGATTTCGGCTGGGTGACGCAAGACGATGCTCGCGTTGTGGCCTCCGAAGCCATACGAGCTGGAGATCGCGTGGCGCACGTCGACGGACCTCGCCCCCTCTGGGACGTAATCCAGGTCACAGCTCGGGTCCGGCTCTTCCAGGTTGATGGTTGGGTGAACTTGGCCCCGCAGCATGCAGGCGATCGTAGCCACCGCCTCGACGGCGCCGGCTGCGGAGATCAAATGGCCGATCATGCTCTTCGTTGAGCTGATGGCCACGTGATGAGCCCGCTCGTCCAGCAGTCGCTTGATGGCGAGCGTTTCCGCAGGGTCATTCTTGGGAGTGCTGGTGCCGTGGGCGTTGACGTAGTCTATGTGTTTGGCTTCGAGCCTCGCGTCGCTCAAGGCGCGCGCCATGGCTTGCCACGCGCCGCGCCCTTCGGGGTGGGGGTCGGCGATCTTGAAGGCGTCGAACGAGCTGCCGAAGCCAGCCAGCTCAGCGTAGATGCGCGCGCCCCGCGCTCGCGCGTCGCTCAGGCGCTCCAATACGAGCATGCCTGCCCCTTCACCCATCACGAAGCCGTCCCGCCGGGTGTCGAAGGGGCGCGATGCGCGAGTGGGTTCGGCGTTCCGTGTGGAAGTTGCTCCCAAGGCGCAGAAGCCGGCGACGCCCAACGGATTGATCATGCTGTCGGTGCCGCCTGCGAGCACCCAGCGCCGGCGGCCGCTAGCGATGAGCCGCAGGGCGTGACCCAAGGCGTCCGTGCCTGCCGCGCAGGCAGACACGTGAATCTCTGGCGCCGCCCCAAGGCCATGCCGTGCGGCAATGGCGTGCACGCAGACGTCAGACGGTGTTTGCATGAAACCAAGTCGCTGCGCCAGCTCGTCGGGCAACTCGAAGCCGGGAGCCCTCGAGCGCACGAGGTCGGGCATGTTGAACAGCTCGAGGCCGACCCCGAGGCTAACTCCCGCGTGGGCATCGATCTCGCTGCTCCCGCTGCTTGCCCCTCGCCCCGCGTCCTCCAACGCCTGGCGTGCGGCTTCGAGCGCGAAGGCGATCTTGCGGTCACCGAGAGGCGCGTCGCTGGGGAGCTGCGCTTCACCGGCGATATGGGTCGGTAGGTTGGAAGCATCGAACGACGTGATTTCGGCGATGCCGGAGCGCCCTGCGAGCAGTGCCTCGCAGAACGCATCCACCCGATTGCCCAACGGCGAAACCACCCCCATGCCGGTGACGACGACGCGATGGCGGCTCATTGCGCGAGCTCCCAGCGGCTCATCGCGCGGATCCCCTCGCGCGTGCTTGCGCGGTGAGTGAGCTGTCCGCCATTGCCAGCGAGTAGCTCGCTCAGCGCAATGCCGAGGCTAGCTGGGCCGACCTCGAGCGCGCCCTCGGTCGCGCCCCACACCGCGCGGAAGTCGTCACCCAAGCTCAGCTCATCGGTCGCGGGCGGAACCTCCTGCAGCGGATCGAAGGGAGAGTACGCGACTTGAGTTTCGAGCAGCCTGCAGCGACTGGTTGCAGTGCCTCGGCGGAGCAGCAGCATGCTCGCGGCGTCTCGCAGCTTGTCTGCTCCAACGCTAGGCAGTTGCCGCCGCATGTGATGCTCCACCAGGAAGTTTCGCTGGTGTGCCACGCCTCCAACCAGCGCCCAATCGACGCGCTCCTCTTGCAGATCATCCAAAGCCTGTTCGAGCGCCTGATACAGCTGACCTCCCCCCGGATAAACCACCGAGTAAGGGCCCGAAATGCCGAAATTCGCTGCCACGTGATACGCGGGCATATTGGGTAGGCAGCGAAACGCTAGCAGCGGATGCGCTCGCGTGTACCCCTCCTTCGAGAATTTCTCTAAGGAAAATTCCGAGCCTTGCATGCTCGCAGCGAGCACCGGGGCGATGTCCGGCTCCTCGAAGGGGATGTAACCGACGGCGAGGTAGAGCCCGCAGCGATCTCCGAACTCCTGGCCTAGCAGGTTCGATCTTTCGAGAGCGCGACCCGCAACCAAAACAGCCAGCTGGTCTTGAAGGCCCATGTACTTGAGGCTCTTGCGCTCCTTGAGGAACTGGGTCGGCTTCGCGAGGGGAGCTGTCTCAGCTTCGCCTTCGGCCGCGCCTTCCGGTGGCGTGAGCACGACGCTGGAGCAGGCGACGAGTTCGATCATCGGATCTTCACCTTGAGATCCAGGTCCCGTGTCCACAGCTCGTAAAGGTAACGGCGCTGAGCGTGAACCCGCTCCGATGGGATCTCCCGCAGCATGAACGTCAGGCTGCCTCGCATCGACTTCTCTCCCGCAATATCCGCCCCGACGTCGACTCGCGCGGCGCCATCCATGCCCTGCTTGAGCTGTGCGAAGAGCTCCAACGTATCGCCTGGGCGAGCTGGGCGGTGGAACTTCGCCTTGTCAATTTGCACCAGCAGTGAGCGCTTGGGCGGGTCTTCGGTCTCTGGACTTGAAATTTCCAGCAGGAAACCAGCAAGCTGCGCGGCAGCTTCGATACTCAGCACACCCGGCAGCAACGGGTGATCGGGAAAGTGATCGTGCAAGATCTCGTCGGTCAAGCTCACGCATTTGATGCCCTTGGCGAGCTCACCCGGCTGCACGAAGGTGATGCGATCGAGGAGGATGTAGCGCATGATCTTCTCAATCCGTCCGAGTCCGTAGGCTCATGTCGAGCCAGTTCTTGACGCTGCCACCGTCGCCGATGGCTTGCTGAAAGCCACGACAGGCGGTCCAGCATTGTTGGCAGGCTGCGATCTCTGCGGCCTCTGCGACGAGGCGACCGTGGAGCGTCTCCAGGCTGTGTTGACGGATGCTACCCACCGGCTTGCCAATGCGCTCGATGCAGGAGGATACGTTGCCCAGGTGATCGATATTGAAGCTCTGCGCGCCTGCGCGACACGTGGGCAGCTTCTCAGCGACTGCCCGCGGCAGTGTCCCGTCATGATCGCGAAGCGTTTCGAACTCCAAGAATGTCTGCATCACAGCGAAGTACTCGCGAAAGAACCGCACGTGCGGGTACCGTTTCCAGAGGGATGCGAGGCTCGCCGCGGCTTCCGGTGGCGGCAAGCGGTCCTCTGCGGAACTCACCCGCCGTGTGCCCATGGTGCTCAGCAGCGTGACCTGCTGACCAACACCACTCTGCTTCGTTTGTTCGAACAGCTCCCCGAGGCTTTGCCAGTTGCTGTCGAGGATCACCGTCATCACGTTGACTTGCTTTCCGCCGCGAGGGGCTGCGGCTTTGAGCATGTCCACAGCCTCCCAGGCGCGGTCCCGCGTGCCCGCGACGCGTCGCTTCTGATCGTGGCGCGCGTCGGGGTAGTCGATGGACACGCTGGCGTGGGTGAGCCCGGCGGCAAATAGTTCTCGAGCCTTTTCAGGCGTCATATGCCAACCGCTGGTGAAGAGCGCGGTGATGTGGCGACGGCTCAGGATGCGAACCACGTCGACTATATCCTTGCGGATCAACGGTTCGCCGCCTTCGATAGACACGAGGAAGCACCCCATGCGGTCGAGCTGATCGGCGATGGACTCGAACTCTCGCAGGCTGAGTTCGTGCTCCGGAGGATCGACGCTGTTCCCCTTGGCGGGGTTCGGCCAGAAGTCGCAGAAGCTGCACTTCATGTTGCAGCGGTTCGTCACCTGGATCAGGCAGTTGAAGGGCTTTTTTCGCGCAACCCCCGCCGCGAATCTCAGGTCCTTCTTCAGTACGTCGAGCTTCATGGGCGACTCCGAGCGCTACCTAGCGGAAAAGCCATCCGCTCTTCTTCTGATCGCCCAGGCGTTTTGTGACGTCGAGCACCAGCGGCGTCAGGTCGCGGTACTCATCCAAGATGTCCCCGATGGCGCCGATCAGCGCGTCCACTTCTTGCTCACTCACGGTGAGCGGCGGAGTCAGCTTCAGCACATCCCACTGCTGAGAAGCAGGTTGAGTCAGGAGGCCGCGCTCGAGCAACCGTACGCTGAGCCACTGGCCGAGCACTTGACGTGACAACAGCTTCACCAGGCGCGGAGCCAGGCGCTGCACCCAGTTACTGCCTGTGGGGCCGAGCTCGAGCCCAATCAATAGGCCCTGGCCGCGAACCGCGCGCACCAGAGGGTGCCCCGATAGGCGTGACTCGAGTCCCGCCTGCAGCTGTTCGCCGCGGTTCTGCGCGCGCTCACACAACCCCCAGTCGTCGATCAAGCGCAGGGTCTCCAGGGCGACTCGACAGCCGAGCGCGTTGCCGCTCAGCGTGGAGCCGTGGAGATCGAACTTGAAGACGCTGCCGTAGGCCTTCTTCTGTATTTCCGTGCGGGTAAGAGTTGCGGAGATGGGGATCAGCGAACCACCCAAGCTCTTGCCAAGGATCACGACGTCGGGATCGAGATCGCTTTCGTGTTGGTAGCAACACAAGCGCCCGGTGCGGCCGAGCCCGGTCTGCACCTCATCTAGCATGAAGAGCGCACCGTACCTTCGACACAGCGCTTGCGCGCCTGCGAGGTATGCTCCAGGCGGCATCAGCACGCCGGCCTCGCCTTGGATCGGTTCGAGCAGCAGACCAGCAACCTTGCGCTTCTTCAGCACCTGTTTGAGCGCCTCGAGGTCACCGAAAGGCACCTCGTGGCAGTCGGGTACCAGCGGACGAAACGGCTTTTGCCAGCGGGGAAAGCCCATCACGCTCAAGTTACCTAGCCCAGTGCCGTGAAATCCCCCGGTTGCGTAGACGACGCCTGGGCGCTTGGTGGCCGCGCGCGCGAGCTTCATTGCGGCTTCCACGGCTTCCCCACCGCTGCACGAGAAGAGCGAGACAGGCAGCTTGGGGAAGCGCGCTGCCAGCGCGGCACCCAGCTCACCGGCCCACACTTGGGGACCGACGTGCATCACGTTCGGATGCTTATCGTCGAGCGCTCGGGTGATCGCGGTCGCCAGTTCCGTGGGGTTATGTCCTAGGTTGATCGCGCCGAAGCCAGCCAGGAAGTCCAGGTACTCCCGATCGTGATCGTCCCACAGCTTCATGCCTTCAGCGCGGACGAAGACGCGCCCGAAGCCAAACGTGCCTAGCAGTTGTATGAACGCCGGGTTGACGTGATCCATGTAGCGCTGGACTGCCGTCGGATGCTCTGGCCGCACCGACGGCGGGATACTTTGCGTCATGCTTCCACTCCCTGAGCTACAGTCGAGCTGGGCGCGCGTAGCCGCAGCGCCAGGCGCTCCACGAGAAAATAGGTCAGGCTCGCCAAGGCGCCGAGCCCGAGCAAGTAGACCAGGTGATTGGGGAAGAGACCTTCCCAACCGGGCCACACCGCAAACACCAAATTGACGTTGAACATCGGGGGGGTGAGGACCCGCGTCAGTCCCAACAAGCCGATGTGGGCTGCCACTGCGCTGAGCCAGCTCCCTCGCGGCCAGACTAATTGCCGCGCGGCAAATATCCCGACAGCCAGCCCGCCAAGATGCGTCGAGAGTGACGCCAACATCCAGTTGCCGCCGCCGAACAAGTCAATCAACCACATGGGCGTACCAAATACGAGCCAGCAAATGCTGATCGCGACCAGCCCGCCGCGCCCCATCAAGCAGCCGAGCGCCAGCACCAACGGGGCCACGTTGCATACCCAGAATAGATCTGGTGCTTCACCCCGCAGGACGTGTGCGTACACGCCGTAGCCATAGATAGCCAAGGCGCACACCGCTGGAGCCCACAGCCTGCGCGTCAAGTCAGAGGCCTCCGTCGACCATCAGGGTTTGCCCGGTGATGTACGTGTTGTGCAGCCCGAGCCAGCAAACCAAGTTGGCCGCCTCTTCCAAGCGTCCGACGCGCTTCAGCCCGCAGTGCTTGAGGTACTCGACGCGCAGCTGGTCCGGAAGCGTGTGAGACGCGCCTCGCTCGAGCACGCCGGGCGCGACCACGTTCACGCAGACGCCGCTGGGCCCGAGCGCCTTGCACAGGCTGAGCGCCAGGCCTTTGAGCGCAGCTTTGCTCACCGCGTAGGGCGGTGGCGAAGGCACTGGTTTGATGCCGTCCACCGACCCGAGCAACACGATGTTGCCCTGACCTGCACCCAGCTGTGGCGCGAGCGCTTGGCACGCGAAGTAGGCGCTGCCTACGTTCACCGCCATCAGCTCCTGAAAGCCTTCAACTGTCGTGTCCTCGAGGCGATCGAAAGCTGGTGGAGTCAATGTCGAGCCAATCGTTGCCGCGTGGATTAAGCAATCGATACCACCAAGGCGGTCTGTCAGGTCGAGCAGCGCAGGGCCTACCGTCGCAAGCTCGCGCAAGTCGAGCCTAGCCGCGTCGCAGCCAAGCTCGTGCTGTAGCGATTTCGCGCTATTTTCTCCCTGAAAGTACGTGAACGCGACCCGCGCGTCCGCCGCATGGAGCGCTCGACACAGCACCTGCCCGAGCTGACCCGAGCCGCCAATCACCAGCGCCCGCTTCATACGCCCCCATCGGCGATCACGGTCGCGCCGGTCATGTAGCCGTTGAGGTCACTCACCAAGAAGGCACATGCTTCTGCGATCTCGCGGAACGTGCCCACGCGTCCGAGCGCGCAGTGGTGCAGGTAGTCCTTCAGGCGATGCTCCGGGAGATTGCGTCCAACGCCATCTTCCAAGAGCCCCGGGGCCATGCACAACACGCGGATCTGATGTCGAGCGAGCTCCTTCGCCAGCGCCTCGGTCATGCCCACCACCGCGGCTTTGCTCGCGCAGTAGTGAATTGGCGCTTCGATCATGCGCACCCCAGCCAAGGAGCCCATATTCAAGATAACCCCGGCCTTGCGCCGCATCATGCTGCGCACCACGGCTCGCGTCGTCAGGTAGGTACCCTTGACGTTGGTGTCCATCACGCGGTCGAAGTCCTCTTCCTCGAGCAGCGCGAGGGGTAGGTTCTGTGAGATCCCAGCGTTGTTCACCAGAATGTCCAACGGACCGAGCTGCTCCTCCAGGTCCTTCACCATGTTCTGCGTACCGTCGGTGTCGAGCACGGAGCACTGGTAGCTGCGGAAGCTGGCGCCGAGCTGTGTTAGCTCGTCTTCCAACTTCCGTGCGGCATCAGCGTTGCGGTTATAGCTGAAGCCGATGTTCGCTCCATGCTCTGCGAAACGCAGACACAGCTCGCGCCCGAGGCCCCGAGAGCCTCCGGTGATTAGCACACGCTTCCCGGCTAGGAGCTTCAAGCAGGCTCCTCCGACTTCGCTCCCCAGATCTGCGCTTTGCCAACGGGGCCAGCGAAGCGCTCGTCTTTCTGGCGATACAAGTTGTTGTAGGCGCACCCGGGCATCAGTCGCCCATCGGGCAGGGCGTAGTGCGTGCAGCACTTCTTGATGCGGTCCACCTCGAAGGTGTGCACATCCATGAAGGCGTGAATGAACACTGTCTTGACCAGGCCTTCTCCGATGCGCAGGCGCTCTTCGAGTTCCAACGCGCGCTCCTCTGGGTACATCAGGAAGATGGCGCGCTTGAGGCAACCCATGATGCGATCGCAGTCAGGCACCTGACCGGAGCTGGTCCACATTTGGTCGATGGCATCGCGCAGCGCGCCCTCGAACTGTTCGTCGGGGCGAATCGTGCCGCGGTTGGAGATCAGCTCCAGGTACTTCTCGAGCTCCAAGAAGCGCGGGAAAGGCACGAACTCGTCTTCGACCTTGAGCAGGTAGGTCAGCGCAAAGCAGCTCGGGTGGGAGCAGGGGAGCGGTAGGAAGTCGCTCTTCTTCAACTTGCCGCCGGTCTGCGCTTCCGCGAGGTTCACTACATCGGGGATGGTGATGACGTCTTGGGGGTTGTGAGGCGCGAAGTGCGCGCCGCCGTAGCCAGTGTAGGCCGCCGGCTGAAAGGTCAGCGAGAGGATGAAGTCCTTCGAGTACAGGAGCTCGATGGCCTGTCCGATGCTGTCGTCATTCACGCCGCGGGCCAGCGTCGAGACGATGGTGGTGCGCACGCCAGCGCGCTCCAAGTTCGCTAGCGCCTTTTCCTTGGCGGCCTTCTGGTCGCCGCCTCCACGAAGGGTGCGTAGGGCCGGGTTACTGAGGGCGTCGAGCTGCAGGCTGATGTAGATGCCTTTTTCGGCCATCGCTTCGCAAAAGGCGTAGTCGGTGGCGCAGCGCAGCCCGTTGGTGGAGATGGAGACCCGGCTGATTTCCTTGCGGGAGCGCGCCATGTCGCAGAACGCCAGGAAATCTGGGTGGAGTGTTGGCTCACCCCCGCTCAAGTTGATCGTCTCGATCGAGCCTTCGCGCTCGATGATGCCGTCGAGGATGCGTCCAAACTCCTCGCGGGTCATGTTGTAGTTGTTCTTGTTCTGCACGATGCAGATCGGGCACTCGAGGTTGCAGTGATTCGTGATCTCGATGATCGGTAGGCACGAGTGCTGCTCGTGATCGGGACACAAGCCGCAGTCGTCGGGGCAGCCCTTCTCCACTTCGGTGGAGTACTTGAACGGCTTCGAGCCCTCTTTGACGTAGGTAAGCGACTGCAAGAACCAGTCGACGTCGCCGGAGATCAGCGCCTCACTCTGACCATGGGTCGGGCACTGCTTGCGCAAGTACACCTTGCCCTCGCGGATGATGCGCGCGCCGTCCACAGGTCGCTCGCACTGGGGACACAGGCCGCGCGAGAAGGAGTGGAAGATCTCCTGGCTTCCATGACCGCCTGCCGCGCTCTGGGTGAAGTTGAAACGAGTCTCCGCGATCGGCAGATTCAGTCGAGTCATGCAGGTTCTCCGAGCGCTCAGCCGCGCGTGATCAAAGGTAGGGAGCGCTTGCCATCGCGCAGGTGAGGGTGCACTTCAGCGACCGCGGCATCCATGCGCTGGATCATTGCGGGGTCGGCGAAGCGTTGATCGCGTTCGCGATACAGCACGTTGTAGGAGCAAGTGGGGATGTTGCTGCCGTCGGTCTCGGGCACCCCAATGCTGCACTTCATCACCCGCGCCACGTCGAAGCTTTCTTCGTCCATATGGGAGTGGATGTAGATGGCCTTGGTAGCGCGCTCGGCGATCTTCTGACGCTCTTCAAGCGGGATTGTCTTGCCGGGAGGAAACATTTCGAGCAACAGGCGCTTCAGCGTCTTGAGCACGCGCTCGCTCTCCTTCAGGCGATCGGGATCCGCCCAAAGCTCATCCATCGCTGTGCGCAGCACCTCTTCCACCTTTTCGCGTGGCTGGATGTACAGCGAGTCGCCGAGGAGGTCGAACAACACCTCGCGCCCAAACAGCTGTGCATAGGTCACGAAACGCGCGGCATCCGCCGCGTGGTCTGGCTCCGGATCGAGCATCAGCAGGTAGCAGATGGAGTAGCAGTGCGGGTGAGCTAGAGGACTCGGCACGAAGTCCCTGGCGGTGAGCTGCCCGCCGGTGTGTTGCTCCAAGATCCGATGCAAGTCCGGTGTCGTGATGCGCGCCGTGCGATCGAAGCCGACGCCGCCTTGACCCGTGAACGTCAAGGTGTGCATCTCCAGTGAGCAGATATTGCGACGCTTCAGCACCTCCTCGAACAGCTGCGGCACATCGCGATCGTTCAGGCCAGCAGCTATCGCGGGGAGAATCGTCGTGGTGACGTCATGCGTCTCCAGCAGATCGAGTACCTTGAGCTTGCTCCTGGTGGTGGTTGCGCCGAGTAGCTGTTTGTCGATCGCGTCGTCGTAGGTGTCGAGGGAGAGCACGATGCGCGCGTCCACCTTCGCGAGCTCTTCGACGTACTCTTCCTTCAAGAGCTTGAGCCCATTGGTGCTCACCGTCAGGCGCCGGATGCCCGCTTCTCGGGACATGCGCAAGAGTTCTGGGAGCTCCGGGTGGAGCGTCGGCTCACCGCCAGTGAAGTTGATGATGTCCAGCTCGTCGTGTTGAGCTTTGAGGTGCTCGAGGATCTTCGCGAATGCTTCTCGGCTCAGCATGTGCGCGTCCTCGTTCTTGTTGACGGTGTAGCAAATTGGGCAGTCGAGGTTGCACGCGCTAGTGATGGGGACCACCGGCATGTACACCTTTTGCTGGTGCGAGGTGCACGGGCCGCAATCGTGAGGGCAGCCACCTTTTACCGCGCGGATTTCTCCGTTGCCAGCACGAGGCGGTGTGCTTGGCGCCACGAATGAGAGCGCGTCGAGGTACCACTCGACGGACGATGCCACCAGACACTCTTGGTGCCCGTGCTCCGGACAGAACTTGCGAAAGTAGACGGCGTCGCCTTCGAACTGAATCTTGGCGTCGACGGAGCGCTTGCACTGGGCGCACAAGCTCTTGGTCATGGAAAAGTAGACGTGGCCCGTTGGCGGTCGCTGCAGCGGTTCGCCCGCCGGATGGATCGCGATACTGCCCGTGCCCGCAGTGCTCTGCGTCATGGCTTCCTCCCTCGTTTCGCTCTCGGTATCGCGCGTAGCGATAGAGCGCAATTGTTGCTTGGGGGAGGGGGGGGCGACGCCGCGGTGGAGGCCCAAACTGGCCTATCTAACCAGCGCGCAATCCGAGGTTGACCCCGACGCAGCTTCCCATCAGCAAGATCGGGATCAGCACGATCATCAGCGCAACCAGTGCTCGCTCAGGTCGGAAGCCGGGGGTGACATCATTCGCCGCGGGATCTCCCCCTAGGCTCCGCAGCTCCTGCTCGTAGCTCGCGATCTGCCGTTCGTACTCCGCTCGGCGGCCGCGCATGCGCGATCGAACGCTCAGCGAGCGCAGGAACGAGAGAAACAGCGCCAAAGGAAAGTAGACGAAGAATGCGACGCCGATCAGTGTCCATCCGCCACCCGGCAGTACCTGCCCACGGTGGGACATGCTGTACGAGAACGCCGCGTTGGTGTCGAGCTTGCTTGGTTCGCCACGCGGGTTGTCGCAGACCACATCGTGCTGGCCCTCGTCGTTCGTCCCGTAGAACACGTGGGTGTATGGGGCCTGGCACCCTTCACATACGAGGGGACACAACTCATACGCGGTGATGCCACCCACCGGACCTGTCTTGGTCATGCAGCCACCAGCGGACGTGACCAGCGCGATGATGATCGCCCAGTAGGGGGCCTTCAACCACGTAGTGATAAAGACCCACCATAAGTTGTGAAGGTTCGCGCGGTTGGCGCGCGCGGTTCTCAAGCCGCGCTTCACCAGCTGGATGCGTGCGCCGGGGGCGAGCTGCTCATTGCGCAGCATCTTCAGCTCCGACTCCTGCATCTCTACCGGGGCGTGTCCCATGAGCTCGGCGGCGTGGGCGCGGATCCCCTTGGCGTGCGCCTCGTAGCTTGCGTCTAAGGGGACCACGCCCGGTGCAGCACCGATGTGCTGCAGCGCTTCCTGAGGTTTGCCTTCGAGGAGCGCCAAGCGAGCATTAGCCATGCGGAAAGTAGAGTCCAGCTCGAGCACCTCCGCCCACGGGTCGCATTCATTGAGCCAGCTTCGGGCCGCCTGCGCTTCGCCCGCGCGGATCGCGCACAGCGCAAGCTCGCAGCGCAGCAGATGCCGCAAGCCAGAGTCTTCGACCAAGTCGAGCGCCGTTTCGAGCTTGGCCCGCGCCTCACGGGGGCGGCCGGTTTCGCTGAACGTGGTCGCAGCGCGGATGGCGACCCAAGTCAGAGAACGTTGGTCTTCCAGATCTCGAGGTCCGGAGTTCGCTCGAAGCTGGTTCCACAACGCGGCGTACTCAGCGGACGCCATGCGATTGTGAACGCGCTGGTGAGCGAGCCGCGGTGGTGGCGAGTCCATGTCGTAGACATGCCCGGGCACTGGATGATCGAATTGCGCCTTCAGCGCCGACATGCGGGCGATCTGTTGCGCTGGCGTGAGGGTCTTCGCCGTCGCCCGCGGCCGGAGTTCCACGTGGTTGGTTGCTCCGCAATAGCTACAGCGTACCTGCGTTTGCTCACTTCCGGCTAGCGGAGCTCCGCAGTGGGCGCACTCGATCACACGCGTCAGCGTGTCGAAGGTCTGTTGCTGCACGGTCTAGAGATTAGACCGATGCGAGACGCCGCATCGGAAAAAAACGCACCTTGCTTGACCCGTGTCTGAGGCGAATCGAACGGCGTAGTCCGTGTCGAAGTAAGCGCCCTCGAGGTAGCACGGGCACCAGACCACCTGGACCTCCGTTGCCCGAGCATGGCGGGCGACAGCTGCCTCATGAAGACGGCGCCCATCATCACGTTCAAGCGCAGTGTATCCGCGCAGATATGATCGCAGCTCCCTTGTCGGCCAGTCGCTGCTCGAGTTCTCGATGTCAAGCGCTTCGCGTTGACGCTCGCGTATCGCGCGTGTCGCCAAGACAGATCATGGAGGGGGTGTCCATGCACCCGCTCTCCGCAGATCCTCCGGAGGTCTCCGGGGTGCAGCGAGGCGACGCACTGTCGCAGCGGTAGGTGTTGCAGCGACGTGTATGCAGCGGTCAGAGGCGCCAAGTTTCATCAGTGCGCCGAACGCGCCTGTACAATCCGTCGCTGCAAAATGCCCGCTCACGAACCCGATCTTGATGACTCGTAGACGATGGACGCCACGGTCGATCTCAAGCTGAGATGCACGCGTACCCAGCGGCACGATTCAGATCACTCATTTGCGTTGCAGGTCGGGCTTTGACTCGCGCGCCGTCGTGTGGTCCCATCTCCTGCTGAGGAGTCATGGGTGCGGACTTCATTGGCTGGCGTGCTTGCCAACTGCAGACGGAGCTGAAGCCAGAGGGCTTTCTCGGTCGGCTCAAGTTGCGTGCATACAAGCGACTCGTAGAGGAGCGCGTTCCTGAGGAGCGTCGCGAAGCCATTCAGATCACTGTCTCCGTCACCGGTCGCGGTCCTCGCACGTTGACCTATCCTGGCATCGTCCGCGAGGTCGCGAGTTTCGAGCGTGGCATCCCGGATTGCGCCAACTGTCCACTGTCTGGCGGGCAGCCACTCGGATGCTATCGCTATGTCACCTATCCGGTGGATGCGGTGTTCGAGCAGGCCCTGTTCGAGTTCTTCGTGACCCAGGTGGAGACGAAGGACACGATCTGCCAACAAATCTATGCGGATTTGATTTCTCAGCTTGAGGTGGGAGCTGGTTGGTACGCGCCCAGAGGGGAGCAGCCCGGCGCGCTTGCTGCGTTGCACGAGCCGGTCGAGCACAACTGGATCGATGGTGAAGGCTCGGAGCACTACCTCGACAGCGCGATGGTGCTCGAGGTCGCTTTCATCTCCCTCGAGTCCCGGGAGATGCTCGAGGCGTACACTCGCTTCTGGTTGGAGTTCCTCGAGCATGCGTCCAGGCGATCTTCGCCCGACCTGCGAGCTGACCTCACGAACTCCCGTACCGTGGCGGAGGTTCAGCAAGTGTGTAACTTACTGGCCGCAGTCTCGCCGGGTGCGGAAGACGAGGGTTGGGTGGTCCTTGCGGACAGCTGAGCCCGTGTTTGATAGGCAGCCACGGGAGTTCCCGGGCCTCGCTTATTTTGGTGGTTCGAGGTTGCAGTACACCGGCTTGTGGTCGAAGTAGGTGGTGCTCGTGACACCAGGCACCCCGTCGCTCACGCCCGCCGTGACGCAGTTGCCCGTGTAGTAGTCACTTACGATGTGGTCGATGTTGAATAGGCCACCGTAGGTTGGCGTAGCCGTAGGTCCTACGTCGGTCACGAAGTGAAACTTCGTCCCGTCGGCGTGGTCGGCGAAGTAGGCGGCGCTCTCGTCGAAGTCGAAGTTGCGACCGGGATCGGTGTTCAGGTCCCCGAGGATGAGGTTGCGGCTGCCATTGGCCCCGGGTGCGCCCTTGAGCCCATCGACGCCTGGGTCTAGCTGCTGAAAGATCTGCTGGAATTGTTGCATCCGGCAGTCCTGATCCTTCTGCTCGATCCCACTCGAGCCGTGCACCAGCACGACGGTCAGCTCATCGCCGCTCGTCAGCTCTAGCTCCGCGCGTCCCACCCTAGAACCGCCGCCGCAGTCGGGGACCCGCGCACCCGCCAGGGCATCCAAGCATAGGTCCTGGTCGCATCCGCGGATCGTTGCGAAGGATTTCCTTACGGCAATGCACTTGTCCGGCTTCTCGATGTTGCACGCCACCTGGTAGCCGGCTCCAAGTATCAGCTGGGCGACGCTAGGGGTTCCGGGTTGCCAGGTCTCGCAGACAAACCCTGGCTTGGCCTCTTCGGGCACACTCACGCAGTCTCCGGAGTAAAAGATCTCCTGAAAGGCGATCACATCGATCCCCGTGTCTGGATCCGAGTTGAGCCGGTCGAAGAAGGCGCGAGTGTCGTCCACCACCGTCTGCCACGCCAGGCCGTCGCCGTAGTACATATCTGACAGCGCGGCTTCTGCCGAAGTGTAGCCGTCGTCCGGTGGCTTGTCGTGGGCGAGTCCACCGGTGGTGCCGGTGTTGAACGTCAGGGCGCGTAACGTGCTCGGAGGGTCCTGGTTTGCACTGCTGTCGCCAGAGTCCGCGTTGCCGCAGCCTGTAAGCCCTAACCCCCAAAAAATCGCGAGGCAGGTCCAGGTGCCTCGGATGATGCCGTGAGGAAACGAACCCGGCTCTGTTCGGCCAGCCATGCCCGAGAGTGTCTCGGACAATCAGCCGTGTGGCAATTCGAGGGTGACTATCGCTAGCGGATCATCACGAATGTCTGTTGATTGAGGCCCACCAGAGCGCCCTGAACCGTCCATAGCTCACGAAACTCGGCGCAAAAGCCGTCGTGCATGGCTTCGCTGCGCGCTCGATAGAACAGCGGTGCATCGTCCAGACTTGCGGGGTCCACCAACAGCTCTGCGGTGTAGGTCAAGGTAGCCATCGGCCGCGGCGCGGTCTCCAAGACGAAGGAAGCTGGCCACCAAGCGTCGAGTAGCGCGAGCACATCGGCGGCGCTGAGCTTGGACAGCGCGGGACGGTTTCGGATCCAACCGCTCGCGATGGGTTCGCTACCTCCACTGAAAGGAGGTGCTCCAACGGGGCGAAACTCGAAGTGCTGAGCAAACTCGGGGCCCAGCGGTGCCCGCATGTTGACGACGTCCACCTCTGACCAGTGGGGGTGCCCCGTAGGAGGCTGGGGCGACCAACCCGCCGTCGAGACTCGCTGCTTGCCGTAGACCAGCGTCGCTTGCGCACGCACCTCGTTCTCTTGAACCAACAGTGATTGCCACGTAGAAACACCGCTTCCGATGCGCAAGGGACTGACGTACACGTCAGCGGGGCCCGCGACCACCGGGGCGGGGATCGTGGAAGTCAGCGAGCGCAGTTTGCGGTCCGCGTTGCTCTCGAGTTGATCGGTCGCCCGAGTCAACGCCGCGATCACGTAGCCACCGAACGCTCCGCGCCCCTGGCGCCAGCCCTCGGGTACATCGAGCTTGAAGGCGTGCTGGGGAAGCGCAAACGCTGCTGCAGCCGTTGGCGCGGGGGTGGAAACGTGGACGAAATCGGGAGCGGCCGGGGGCATGTGACCTCACATGGGGCATCGAGGGGAGGGGTCAACTGGCAATCTACCTGGCAGGCGCCCTGCAGAGGTGCAGTCTCCCGCTGCGAGCTTGCAGTCCTCGATTGCGCACCCCCGAATCGGCGCTGTAGCTTCCCGACGCACGGCGCGTCGCCGTGGTCATAGACGCGGTTGGTTCGGTGCACGGGGTCGTTCAAGATGAGCGGGTCGGTCGAGGTCGAGCGGGCGAGCGCGAAAGCGGACGGGTGGGGCTCACGCCTGGGAGTCATCCTGGCGGTGGCCGGGAGTGCTGTCGGGCTTGGGAACTTCCTGAGGTTTCCAGGGCAGGCGGCTCAGAACGGAGGCGGAGCGTTCATGATTCCGTACTTCGTTTCCCTATTCATCCTGGGGATCCCCATCGGTTGGGCCGAGTGGACGCTGGGCCGCAAAGGCGGAGCACATGGGTACCACTCCGCGCCGGCGATCCTGGGTCGTGTGAGTGGGCGCAAGGCGTTTCGCTACCTTGGGGTGATCGGCGTCCTCATTCCCTTGGTGGTCTACATGTACTACGTGCTGATCGAGTCGTGGTGCCTGTACTACGCCGTTCAGTACGTCATTGGCGGTATGGACTTGGGAACGGATCCCGGAGGATACGCCAAGGCGAGCGAGGCGGTGTTCACGCGGGCCACGGGCATCGGTGGCAATGGTCAACTGTTTGCTCACGGGCTCGACACCGAGAACATCGTGTTGATCGTCGTGCTCGCGCTGAACGTGTGGCTCTGCTACCGCGGGCTGTCCGCAGGCATTGAGAAGTTCTGCACCTATGCGATGCCAGTCATGGCGTTGTGCGCGGTGGTGGTGTTGATTCGGGTGCTGACCTTGGGCACCCCGGACCCAACGTTTCCGGAGCGGAACGTCCTCGCGGGCCTGGGGTACATGTGGAATCCAGACTTCTCGAGACTCTGGGACTTCAAGACCTGGCTCGCCGCGGCTGGACAGATCTTCTTTTCGTTGTCCGTCGGCTTCGGCGTGATCATCAACTACGCCTCCTACCTGCGCCGTAAAGACGACGTGGTGCTGAATGGCTTGACCGCCACCGCCACGAATGAACTCTTCGAGGTGGGCTTCGGTGGGATGATCACCATCCCGGCAGCGTTCGTCTTCTTGGGCGCGAGCGGCGCTGTAGGCGGGACGTTTGGACTTGGCTTCAACACGCTGCCGGTCGTGTTTCAGTACCTCGGGGCGTTTGGACGCTGGGTCGGTGCGATTTGGTTCTCCATGCTGTTCCTTGCGGCAATAACCAGCTCGCTCTCGATGCTGCAACCGGTCACCGCCTTCTTGACAGAGTCGCTGGGTGTCTCGCGGCGTCGCGCGACCAGCGTGCTCGTCGGCCTGGTGGTACCCGGGGTGGCTTGGGTGATGTGGTTCAGCAAGGATCTCACAGCGCTCGATACGATGGACTTCTGGGTTGGGACCACGCTGATCTTCGTGATGGGCTCGCTGCAGCTCTGGGTGTTCGCTTGGGTGTTCGGTGCTGAGCGCGGGATTGCCGAGGCGAATCATGGATCGGACGCGCGCATTCCCACGTGGTTCCGCTGGATGTTTCGTTGGGTCTCGCCGCTGTTCTTGCTGGTGGTGTTCGTCGGCTTTTGCATTCAGAGTCTGCCCGGCTACTTGAAGGCGCTCGGCGCCAATCCCATCGCACTGTGGACACTCGCGGTGGTGGGGGCGGTAGCGGGGGTGCTGGTGGCTTGCGTTTGGAGGGCTGAGGGGCGCTGGGCTACGGACCGCGGTACGGAGCAACCGGCAGTCGAGGAGGCGGAATGACCACGATGGGATGGGTGAGCATGGTGGTGTCGCTGAGCTTCGTTTGGGGTTTCGCCGCTTGGTGCTACGCAAAGGTGCTGAGAGGCCCCAAGGCGTAGCCACTCGAGCTCTTTCGCGTTTCCGGCGTGAATCGATTGCCGCTGGAATGCTCTGCTCACGCAGGAGCAAGCTCGGCCGCGGAATCGAGGGGAATTCGGTTTCCGCGACGCGCCTCGAGACCCAAAGGAGCGCTCTCAACGCGTCCTGAAGTCCGCCGGCGATTGTTCTTTACAACCCCCCACGACTTCCGGCCTGCTGATGAGAGGAGGCGACAATGGATCCGTTTGCACCCATCAATGGGATTTCACTGGAGCGCTACGCCGAGCTCGGCGCGGCCCTCGATGGCAAGGACAACGACCCTGCAGGCACTGCCCAAGTGTTGGCTCAAGAGGGGGTGAGTCAGGCCGACTACGAGGCGGCGAAGGCCGGCTGGACGGCGCGCATGCAGGACATGAGCCTCATGGGGCGCGTGGCCACTGCCTTCATGCCCCTTTACCAGGCGGCACTCGCGAAGCGGCAAGGTGGTGCCACGCGGATCAGCTACGACGACTTCGTCTACGTGTCGGCGATGATCAAGGTGTACAGCTTCGAGCCAGCCGTTCAGGCAGTTGGACTGACGCAAAGCGAGTGGACTCAGGCCGCGGGCTACTGGAACAACCAGATGGCTCAGAACATGATGCAGTACGCGGGGCACCCGCAGAAGCTGCAGCAATGGGAGGCGCAGATCCGAGGCGGCGCTCCCCCGCGTCAGGTGCAGAAGAGCGTCGACTCGAGCGCGGCGGCCCAGCAGGGGCCTTCGCAACAGCAGGCTATCAACTACGCCAATCAGGATCCGATCGCCGCGGCGATGAACAACCCCGCGATGATGCAGCAACAGGCCGCGGCAGCCAGCATCATGCAGAACCCGCTCGGGTTTGGCTTCGGGCAAGCCGCGGCCGTGCTAACCGGAGGCATCACCGCGGGCTCGCGCGTGATGGTGATGTGGTCAGATGGGAATCGCTACCCGGGGCAGGTCCTGCAAGCGGCGCCCAATCAATACCTCGTGCAGTTCGAAGGCGGCTCCCAGCAGTGGATCCCGTCGAACGCCGTCGTGCAGGCGTAGAAGAAAAACCATGCGGAAACGCCGCGCCGTCTCGCAGGGCCACGGCGACTTGCATGATCTGAGCGCCGTGTCCTGCACACTCAAGAAAGCGAGGGGGACGTGACCCAGCCGACGATGAACTGTCAGCACTGTGGTGGAACGCTAGCGCTCAACGACATGACGCGGCCAAACTGCCCGTTCTGCGGTCAGGTGCTGCCTCACCACGCGCGAGCGGCGGAGCATCAAGTGCTCATCAATCGCATGCTCGCCCAACAAATCGGGGCGCAGTACCCCGGCACCCCCCAGGATAAGATCCCGCAGGTGGGTTACGGCTACGGCGCTGGCATGAACAACCTTCAGCAGTTCCAGCAGTACCACGTGGATCAAGGCTTCAAACGGGCCCGCAACATGACGGTGATCATGTTGGTCGCTAGCCTGGTCTTCATGCTCGTGATCTTCGGTATCGTCGGCGCCATCCTGTTGCTGGTCTAAGGGCGTTGCTAAGGGTGCATCTCCCGGTTGGGGGATACGCTCGTCGGCTGACGTCGGGCACCTTTCCCCGTTGAGGCTTTCTCGACGGAGGGTGGCGATGGCTGACAAGCGAGTACGCGGGCGGGACGTATTGGGGTTGGGACTGGTGGCAGCAGTAGCGCTCTTGGCGTGCGCGTCATCTACGCCGTACATGGATCTTCCGCAGCAAGATCAAGACATGTACGACGCCTGTCGCGAAGACGCCGTGGACTGGTGCCTCGAGACCAAGTTCGGCGCCCCGCCGTTACTCACGGACGCCGACAAGAGCGTGGGCCGTGCCGAGGAGAACCTGCGCCGCGCGAAAGCGCGGGAGAAGGCGGTCGAGCAGCACTTCGACGAGTGCAACGGCGAGTTCATGGAGGACGGCATCGCTCGCTCTGAATATGTCGGCAAGGGCAACGCCCAGCAACGGAAGGCGTGGTTGCTCTCCATCGGTTGCTCAGAGACCAAGATGGCGAAGGCCAAGGACCAGCCCAAGCGAGAGTAGCCACTGCGGGCTCGAGGCGACGCGGGTGTCGTCTCAGCCCTGCGCGTGGCGCGGCGTGTCTCGTTCCAAGGCACTTGAACGGGGTAGTGCGCGCACGCCTTTTGCGATTACTCCTGCGGAAATAGACGTCCGCGGGCAAGCTGCGCCACGGCATCGGGTGTTGGTACGTGCCTTGCTGAGCGGCGTGCGCGATGCGCGCTCACGCGCCAGCAAGTGGGCTGTCTCACGCTGAGCCATACCCTTGCGCTACCCATCGCAGGAGACAGAGCATGAGCTTGGGACGACGCGCGGCCGCCGAGGCCTTTGGGACGTTTTGGTTGGTATTCGGAGGCTGCGGCAGTGCCGTGTTGTCGGCGGCGTTTCCGAACGTCGGGATCGGACTCCTTGGAGTGTCCTTGGCGTTTGGCCTCACAGTGTTGACGATGGCGTACGCCATCGGGCACATCTCTGGCTGCCACCTGAACCCCGCGGTTACCGCTGGCTTGGTCGCCGGCGGTCGTTTTCCGGCCAAAGAGGCGCTGCCTTACGTCGTCGCGCAGGTGGTCGGCGGTGTGGCTGGCGCTGGGGTGCTGTTCGTCATTGCCTCGGGGAAAGCGGGATTTGATGTACACGCCGGCTTCGCGTCGAATGGTTTCGGCGACCACTCTCCGGGCGGATACAGCATGCTGTCCGCGCTCGTGGCGGAGGTCGTGCTGACCTTCTTCTTCCTGTTCATCATCCTGGGCTCGACCCACGGCAAGGCGCCCGCTGGTTTCGCACCAATCGCTATCGGTCTCGCTCTAACGCTGATTCACCTGATCGGTATCCCGGTCACGAATCTCTCGGTGAATCCCGCGCGGAGCACCGGGCCCGCACTGTTCGCAGGGGGCTGGGCGCTCGCTCAACTCTGGCTATTCTGGCTCGCACCGATCGTCGGAGGCGTGCTCGCGGGGTTGCTGTTTCCCGTGCTCTTCAAGGACGAAAAGGCGGATTGAGGCGCGGACGGTGACTTCGGTGGCGTCAGGCGGGCCGCAAATCGGCTGCCTGGCGCTTGAAATGGGGCGACGGTGGACGCTTCCTTCGATGAGTGTAGAGTCCGCGCCGTGAAGCGAACTGCACTCTACTTCGGGCTCCTGGCGGTCACGGCTTGTGGCGGCGCTACCTCACCCCCAAACCCGCCCGTGGCTGAGCCTTCGGCGACGTCGACTGCTACAACCGCGACGGCTGAAGTCGCGCCAAAAGAGCCGGAATGGGTGTCCCCTTATGATGCCGTGAGCCAGGCGGGGGCAGACCCCGAGACCGACAAGAAGCTGCGTAGCGCTATTTCCTCAGGGCAACGAACTCGGCAGGACCAAGAGCGCGACGTCTGGCGGCACCCGCTGGAGACCCTGGAGTTCTTCGGTGTGAAGGACGACATGCAAGTGCTGGAGCTTTGGCCGGGCACTGGCTGGTACACCCAGATCCTGGCGCCGCTGCTCGCGGAGAAGGGTGGCCTACACGTCACGAACCTCGATCCGTCAGGCCCCCAGGACGTCACTCCGAACCGCATTGCGAAGCAGTTCGATGAGCTGTTGAAGGGCTCGCCTGATCGATTCGGCAAGGTGCAGGTGCATCAGGTCGCGCCGCCCGAGAAGATCGAACTTGG
Source organism: Polyangiaceae bacterium (assembly GCA_020633205.1). Classification (NCBI taxonomy): domain Bacteria; kingdom Pseudomonadati; phylum Myxococcota; order Polyangiales; family Polyangiaceae; species Polyangiaceae bacterium. The sequence goes on along the minus strand of JACKEB010000024.1, from coordinate 48,074 downwards.
CCCGGACGGCTCCATGGATCTGGTGCTCAGCTTTCGCAACACCCACAACTGGGTGAAGGGTGGTTACGCGCTTGCCGTCTACGACGCCGCGTACCGCGTGCTCAAGCCGGGCGGGACCTTGGGCATCGTTCAACATCGGGGGGCGCCGGGCAAGACCCCCGAGCAGACTGGCTATGTCGGCTATCTCGCACCTGACTACGTCAAGCGATTGGTGGGCGCAGCGGGCTTCGAGTTCAGCGCCGAGAGCGAACTGAACGCCAATCCGAAGGACACCAAAGACTACCCCGAAGGCGTCTGGACGCTTCCGCCGGTGCTGCGCTTGGGCGAGAAGGACGCAGCGAAGTACCAAGCCATCGGTGAGAGCGATCGCATGACGTTGCGCTTCACGAAGCCAACGCAGATCGTGCCCAAGCTCAAGGGAGATGATGGCAAGCCGCTGCCCCAGCTACCCCAAGCCGAGGGGGACCCGAGTTTCGAGAGCCCTTTGTTCAAGCAGCACCTTCGGCTGCTCACTCGGGCAATCATCCTGGATGATCCCGAAATCGCTCGCTCGGTCTTTTTCCCTGTGGAAGCATACCAACAGGTCAAGGACATCCCCAAGCCTGAGCGCGACTGGGAGTATCGCTTGTGGAAGAACTTCAAGCGTGACGTTCACGACTATCACAAGCGGTTGGGTGACAACCCGAGGTTTGCCAAGCTGCTGCGGCTGGACACCTCCGGGCGGAGCAAGTCCTGGATGCAACCTGGTTCCGAAGGGAACAAGATTGGCTACTTCCGCATGACTCACCCGAAGCTCGTCTTTCAGCGCGCCGACGGCAAGGAAATGCGCGTCGACTTGACTAGCTTGATCAGCTGGCGAGGCGAGTGGTACGTCGTGCACCTCAACGGCTTCAAGTAGCGTTCGCTCGCCTGATATCGCGTCGTCTACGTCGTGCCGGAGCGCAGGATCTCGTCCAACTCCGCGGGAGAGAGCGGCTTCTCGTAACGGCGGTTAGGGGCCTCTTGCAGTAAGCGCTGTGCTTGCGGGGTCACCGCGCCACCGCTGAGGAAGACGATGCGCCTGGCTAGGTCCGGCGCGACCTGACTGAGTTGCTTGTAGACGTCCATGCCGGTGACGCCAGGCATCATCAGGTCGCACAGGATGATGTCGAAGCTCTGGTCTTCTGCGAGGTGAGCCAGTGCCTCGCTTCCCCCTGACATCAGCGTCAGGTCGTGACCGTTCAATACGCGCTTGAGCGAGCGCAAGATCATCGGGTCATCATCGATGATCATGACGCGCCGCTTTGGACCATGTTTCCGTGGGGTTGCCTTCATGCTCGCAACGCTCCCGCCGCTCTTGTGCAGCGGTAGGCGAATGCGCATGGTGGTCCCCACGCCTAGATGGCTATCGACCTCGAGGGTGCCCTGATAGCTCTCCACGATGTTCTTGCAGACGGAGAGGCCCAAGCCCGTGCCCACACCAACGGGCTTGGTGGTGAAGAACGGGTCCATGATCCTATCGACGAGCTCAGCGGGGATTCCCGTGCCGTTGTCCGAGACCTCGAGCCAGACCTCAGCGCCTTCAACCCGTGAGCTGATGGCGATGCGCCCTTCTCGGTCCTCGGGTACGGCCTGAGCCGCGTTGACCAGCAGGTTGAGGAGCACCTGCGACAGCCGAGTCTCGGTAGCCAGCACGCGCGCGTTACGACCTGCGGTCACCTCCAAGCGTGCGCGGTGCCTGATTTGTGCAGAGGCAATTTTCACCGTCGCCTGGATCACCTTCGCGACCAGCACGGACTGCGGCTTTTGGTCGTCATGGGTGAACGTCTTCAGGTCGCTCACGACCTGCCGCACCCGCTGAATGCCCTGGTGTGCCTCAACCACCGCTTCGAGCGCCTCTTCTTGATCTGGACTGTGCCGTAGCTTCTCCTCCGCGAAGCTGAGGTTCGCGATGATGTATGCGAGTGGGTTGTTTACCTCGTGGGCTACTCCAGCAGCGAGGGTTCCCACCGCGGCCATGCGGTCCGCTTCCCGGAGCTTTCCCTCGATGGATTTCCTTGAAGAAATATCGGACGCAGAGACGAGGAGCGCCGGGTTGCCCTCCCAGTTGAGGGTGAAGGCGTGCAGCTCCACCGGCACCACGTTCCCCTTGGCGCTAAGCGCTCGGCGCTCCACCGGACCAAAGCGCGCGAGTGTCCCCTGTTGTTCAGTCAGCGCACCGCGCACGTTGGACTCTGCCGCGTTGCGGTCCTCCGTCACCATGAAGCGGTGCCACGGTTGTCCAATCAACGCCGCCGGATCGTCGCACTCGAGGAGCTCTGCGGCGGTGCCGTTCGCGTAGACGACGTGCCCGCCCTGATGAATCAAGATGGCATAGGGCAAGTTGGCGAGGATGAAACGCAGCGCTGCGTCATCGATCGCGTCTTGACCGTCGGCGTGAGGGGGCACCGCTTGTGAGCATAGCAGTCGCGAGGGCGTCGGTGATCACCTTGGCGCTTCCGCCCAGCGGGTGTCGAATGCCCACGCGGAAAGACTGCCGGGAGGAGCCTCCGGCGCTTGGCGCTGTGGTTTGTTGAGGTGTTCCACCGTGCAGCGCGCCTCCGTTCGCTGCAGCGCGTCCGCTTGGTCCTTCGGAAGACCCACATATGCCCCGCCGTCGACCTTCCACCAGTGGAGGGTCACCTGCGCAGCCTGTGCCTGATCCTCTCGATACACGAGCGCGCTCAAGGGGCCGTGAGCAGGCAAGTTCGGATGCAGTCCGGGGTTTGGGATGAAGCTTCGGCAACGAATCGCACGCAGTAGCGCTGGGCCGTCCGCGTCCTTCGCCGTCGCCCAGGGGACGCCATAGCCATCGACGCTCAGGCGCCAACGCGAAAGCTGTTCCTCGGGGCAGCGCAGGCGAAGCTCGTAGCGCCGGGTACTGGAGTCCACAAGGCGGGTGGTCCCCGACTGCGCGGACAGATCTCCGACCAATGGCCAAAACTCCACCGCTTGACGGAGCTCGAGTACGGCGCCCTCCCAGAGCGAAACCCGCGCCAGGAGACGCTGCTCTCGGCGTAGCTCTTGAGCGATAGCGGGAGCCAACCCGAAGCCGCTGGACTGCAGTTCCTGTAGAACCTCCTCCAGATCCAGCCTGAGTTGAAACGGGAGCGCAAACCGGTCGTGTAGTTCGCGCCCCCACAACTTCACCTGAGACGGTGTGGACAGCTTGCTGAGATGCGCCGAGATGGCGCGCAGCAAGGCCGCAAGGCAAGCGGCGCGCTCCGGGGTATCCGCCATGCGAAAGGCGCGAAACTCCACCAAGCCTAGGCGCCCGCGGCCTGGGAGGTGTGGGTTGGCGAGCTTCTCGATATTTAGTTCCGCGCGGTGTGAGTTTCCGAAGCGGTCGACCAGGAAGGGCGCGAGGGTGGACCAAATGTCTTCAGGGCTGGGTGACTCGATGCGTTGCAGCAGCTCGAGGGCTAGGCCCAGCTCTGCCAGCGTCTCGACGCTACCCTCGTCGGCTCGCGGAGACTGACTCGAGCCTCCCACGGAATCGACGGCGAATAGGTAAGACAGCGCAGGGTGCCGCGAGAAGAAGCACACCATGCGGCTGAGTAGCTGTGGGTGACGGAAAAATGGGCTCTCCTCGAAGCTAGGTCCGCCGAGGGTGATTTGGCCTCCTCCACCAGAGTCGACCAGCTCACCGTTGTAGTGCATGCGTACTGGAGACAGCCCCAGCGCTTCGGCGACCTGATAGAGGATGCGCGAATCGTGAAGCAATCCGCGGGTGCCGGAGCACGGCGCCGTGTTGATCTCGATCACTCCTGGATCCGGCGTGATCGTCGCCCACGCGACGTTCCGATCCACCGGTGGTGGATAGCCCCCGAGGATCAAGCCTTCGATTCTTGCCGCGCGGCAAGCTTCGCCGATGAGCTCTAGCAAATCGGAGAATTCTGACACGTCGGTTAGCTGCGGTAGCTCGATGCGTACGACGCCTGGGTGTTCCGGACCCGCGTCACCGACACACAAGAGGGAGAGGCCTTGATCCGCCAGGGGATCGCTCAGGCCGGCGCTGGGGATGGCATCGCCGCCGAGGGGAGCACGGCCGCACTGCTCCTGGACCTCCTCGGATAGCTCGTCGAGCTCCTCATCGCGTACGCTCCACACCAAGCGCAGCGGCAGTGTGGGCATTGCGGCTCCCGCCTGCTCCTGTGATTTTTGGGGGGGAGGCGCGTCGTTCAGCAGGATGCGACGCGGCGCGCGTTGCCGTTTGGTCAGGCACGCTGATAGCTCTTGCAAGAGACGCTTTGGCGCGCTCGCGTCGCTCGCTCGGCCTCCCATGAGTGGATCCGGCGGCAGATGCCAGACCTGTCCCGCCTCGCGTTGCCAGTACAGTCCGAAACTCCAGCGCGGTGTCGTTTCCTCGGGGTACTGACGTCCCACGCAGCGCAGCAATACTGCCGTCGGGACCCGCGACGCGAGCATGGCGGCAAACCGTTGAGCCTTCCCGAGCTTCTGGGCTCCCAGAGCTGCGCCGACCCACTCAGCGTCGTAGGAGAAGCGATCGGTGAAGGTGGGTTCTGTTCCCACCCACACCACGAGTCCCGCGTCGCTGAGCTGCTCGTCGTGCTCGCTCAGCGCGCGTTCGATGGCGGTCAATCTGGATTCGGCGCTTCGGCCTTCCTCTGGATTGTGCATGCTAGCGGTCGGACACGGCGGACCAGCGCAAGTCCAGGGTGAGCGGGTGCTCCGGACGAGGCGTGAGATGACGCAGTGCCGTCGGGTACGGCAGGTGACCCTCGGTCGTGAAACGTTGCGCTCGGCGCGCCGCCGCCTCGAACGCGGTGAGTGGCGGTGTGTCGTAGGCGCGTCCCTGAGGATGCCACACGTGGTACTGGCACGCGCCGAGGGAGCGCCGACCCCAAGTGTCGATCACGTCGAAGCGCAGAGGATGGTGTACCGGGATGTTCGGTTGCAGGCAGTTCGGAGGCTGCCATGCGCGGAATCTCACCCCAGCCACACCCTCGCCAACGGTACCGCTCGGAAACAACGGGAGCTCGATGCCGTTCACCGCGACCACGTGGCGACCTTCGACTAGCCCCTGCAGCTTGACCTCCACACGCTCGAGCGAGGAGTCCACGTAGCGAGCGACCACCGATCCTGCCGGCTGTTCGCCGAGTGTTGGCCATGGCTCGAGCGCCGTGCGTAGCTCGAGCACCGTGTCTCCCAGCTGCAAGCGGCCGACGCTCGGGCAGCGGAAGTCCAGGAACGGGCGGTACCACTCGGGATCCATCGCGATGCCGTGGCGTGCGAGATCGAAGCAGATGTCACGGAAGTCGTTCCAGATGAAATGGGGCAACATGAAGCGGTCGTGAATAGCCGTGCCCCACGGAACCAATTTTTCGCGGTAGGGAGCCTGGCCAAAGCGCGCAATCAGCGACCGCATCAGGAGCGCCTGCGCAGCAGCCATGCGCTCGTGAGGCGGCATTTCGAATGCCCGGAACTCGACCAAGCCTTGGCGCCCGGCGGGACCGCCTGGATCGAATAGCTTGTCGATCGAAACCTCGGTCCTGTGCGGGTTTCCGCTGACGTCGACCAGCAGGTTGCGCAACAGGCGGTCCACGGTCCAGGGGAACTCCGACGCAGATAGCGGCATCTGTTCCAGGGCCATCTCGAGTTCGTGCAGCGAATCGAGCCGGGCTTCGTCTAGGCGGGGTGCTTGGGAGGTGGGTCCGACGAAGAGCCCCGTGAACAGGAACGACAACGAAGGGTGGTTCTGCAGGTAGCGCAACAGGCTCGCGAGCAGCTGCGGTTGCTTCAGGAAGGGGCTCTCCAGGGCGCTTGGACCGCCCAGGGTGATGTGATTGCCGCCGCCGCTCCCCGCTTCACGCCCATCGAGCTGGTACTTCTCCATGCACAGCCCCGAGTGGTTTGCGGCTTCCGTGATGGTGTCCATGAACGCGCCGTATTCGGCGAAGCTCCTCGCGACAGGGAGGTTCACTTCGATGACGCCCGGGTCCGGCGTGACCAGACAAGACTCGATGCGAGGATCACTTGGCGGCGGATAGCCCTCGACTCGCACCCTGACATCGCACTCCGCCGCCGCGAGCTCTACAGCCCGCACCAGCTCGAGGAAGTCTTCGCAGGTCGGCACCGGCGGCAGGAAGACGTGCATCACGTTCTCGCGCGGCTCGACACAGACTGCCGTGCGGATCCCGGTGCGCGGATCGCCGATGCGTTGTTCGGCGCCGATATGGCGCTCTCCCACGTGTGCATCGCGGAGCAGCGGGCGAGGCTCTAGCTGTCTGTCCCGCGTCACTTCGGTGCGGTCTGGATCGACGATGGGGGGCGGCTCGCCGCCGATGCGATCCAGCGGAAGCCGGAGTCCCATGGGGCTGTCACCCGGGATCAGGAATAGGTGGCCGCGGCGGAAGCTCCAGCTCCCCGTGCGCCAAGCACCGTTGAAGCGAGCGAGCGGTGCGGCGAAGCCTACCTCGCGCTTGAGGCCGTGCCCCAGCACCCGCGCCAAACGTCTGCGCTCTTCAGGGTCGTCGAGGTCTGCCTTCAGCGGATCGACGTCGAGAGGCAGGTTCTCTTCTTGTTGAATGAAGTGCCAAGGATCTTCAAACCCCGCCATCGGAGTCATCTGCAAATCCAAGTGAGAGCCGATCAACGCGAGCAGACGGGCGGCGCGGCCGAGCTGCTCATCGCTGATGCGATCTTTGCTACCGCCCTCGAACGACAGTCGCTCCGGGTTCTGCCAAATCGCCTCGCCGTCTCGACGCCACATGAGGTGTAGCGCCCAGCGGGGAAGCGATTCCCCGGGGTACTGCTTCCCCATGCGGTACTGTACCAAGCCTCCCACACCGAAGCGCTTGTGGAGCTCCTTGGCCATCACCAAGCCCTGCTGCCATTTGGTCTCTCCGAGCGCTTCGGTATTCCACTCGGGAAGCTTCGGGTGGAGCCGTGAAGTGAACGTGGGCTCGCCGCCCGTGGTCAAATCGATGCCTTGGGCGCGCAGCGCCTCGTCGACGCTCGCGCCGGTGGCGGTCAGCTGGTCCCACTGCTCGTCGGTGTACGGCTTGCGCGGGCGTGGTTCGTGGCCAAGCCGAATCACCTCCATGTGGTGTTCGAAGCCGCGCGCCTCTTGCTCTGCGGTGCCGGTGACTGGAGCGGCGAGCTCGGGGTTTACGGTGCAGGCCAATGGGATGTGACCTTCGCCGCACAACAAACCACTGGTGCCGTCCAGGCCAATCCATCCACCGCCGGGGACATACACCTCGGCCCACGCATGCAGATCCGCGACGTCGCTGCTCACCCCCTTCGCGAGATCCGGGATGTTGCCTTCATCCGCCAGCTGGATCAGGTAGCCGCTGACGAAGCGCGCTGCGAGTCCGTTGGCGCGCAACACATCGACCAAGAGCTGGGCGCTATCCCGGCAGCTCCCGGAGTTCTTGGTGAGCGTCTCCTCAGAGGTCTGCAAGCCTGGATCCATGCGGATCAGGTACTGCACGCGCTGGGCAACCCGCATGTTGAGCGCGACCAACCAGTCGATGAAGTTGCCCTCGGCGGGTTGCTCCTTGACGAAGGCGTCCAACAGATTTCCGCGCGGAGAAGCTAGGAACGGTGCGAGCTCCTCTGCCAAACCATCTGGGTACGCAAAGGGCAGGTTCTCACAGCGATCGTCGACGAAGAAATCGAACGGATTGACCGGGCGGATATCCAGAGCGAGATCGACGTCGATCTCCAGCTGCTCGATGCGCTGCTCCTTCAAAAACGAGAGCCGCGCGATGCGATTGCCCCACGGGTCCTGTTGCCAGCGCACCCCTGGTTCGGGCTCGAGGCGCAGGTTGTAGCTCTCGACCGTGGCCCGGGTGTGGGCTGCCGGCCGCAGCCGCACGATGTGGGGCCCTAGCGCAACGGGACTTCCGTACTGGTACTTGGTTTGATGACGCAGCAAAACTCGCATGAGACCCCGCGGTGGTAACTCAGAGCAGGGGCGACTACTAGGGGGGTCGCGGGCCTAGATCCCCCCGTGCCAGAGCGGCGCTGGGCTGCGTTACGACGCTGTTTTGCTGTGTGGCGCGGATGTTTCGCGTACAAGACGAGTCATGAGTCAGCTGCTCGGCATGAGTTTCGACGGCGTCGCGTCGCCTTCCATCCGCCTCAGCGGTTGGGCCCGCCACGATGCAGCGGTGCAGCCCTCGGGGTGGGGTTTCGCTTGGTACCCAGCGGGGGACTACGCCGCTGCGGTGATCAAGGACCCGATCGCAACCGGGGAGACCGCGATGACGGAGCTGCTGCGGGACTGGGATCGCTTTCGCGCGGCGACGTTTCTGTGTCACTTGCGCGGTGCGGCGAAGCGGGTGGCTCAGGAGGACACGCTGCCCTTCAGCAGGAGCTTTGGCGGACGTGACTGGGTCTTCGCCCACACCGGAGACTTCGATCCGGTGAAGCTCGCTGCGCTCGAGCTTCCAGCGGTGTTCGCACCCGTCGGACACACGAACTCCGAGCGAGTCTTTTGTTGGCTCCTCAATCGAGTCGATCAGCTCGGCGCGCGTCGTCTCGCGGACGTGGGTTGGGAAAAGCTCCACGAGCTCTTGAGCGAACTCAACGGCTTCGGAACAGCGAACCTGCTGCTCAGCGATGGTGAAGACTTGATCGCCTACCGCGATGCTCGGGGCTTTGGCGAGTTGAGCGCGGGGCGTCGAGTGCCCCCGAGCGTGGGTCAAGCTTCGTGGAGCAATCGCTTCCTGGAGCTCGGTCTCGAGCCGGGGGAGGGGGCGAACCGCAGCTTGGTGTTGGTCGCAACCACGCCCCTCGAAGGGCTGGACTTCGTGGGCCTGACGCCGGGCACCACCTTGGTTTCCCGACGGGGCGCGGTGATTTGGTCGAGTGATCCTCAGCTGGTTGGCTGGGTGAACGGAAACGCGCCGCCCCCCGCCCTCGCAGCCCAAGGAGTGATGAGCGCACCTCCCGGGCCCAGCTTGGCGCCAACCGCTCCCTCGCGGGTCCTCTGGGTGCGTCACGAAACGATCTATCGCTATGCGTCGCCTGTCGAACGCTCCACTCACGTCTTTCGCCTCGAGCCGGTGCACGACTCGCGCCAGAGGCTCCTGGAGTACGACTTGGAAATATTTCCCCAGGGAAAATTTCGTCGCTACGAAGATGTGTTTGGAAACGTGGTCGTTGGAGTGGACTTCGAGCATCCTTACTCCGAGCTCCGACTCGTCTCGAAGGCGAAGATCGAGCTCGCGCGTGAGCCCGATCTGTGGGCCCCTTCGCGCCGTGCGTCCATTCCGCTGGTTTGGATGCCGTGGCAGCGCCAGATGATGGTGCCCTATCTGCTGCCTGCGGAGCTGCCCGAGGTGCAGCTGCGAGAGCTATCAGAGTTCGCGATGAGCTTTGCCGAGCGTCAGGACTACGACCTGGACGAGACGCTGCGGGACATGAACCAGACCATCTATCGCGACTTTCGCTACGCGTCGGGTTCGACGACGTTGGCCACCACGCCCTGGGACGTCTACCGATCCCGACAAGGAGTGTGCCAGGATTTCGCGAACCTCTTCATCTGCCTGGCCCGGCTGCTGAACATCCCGGCCCGTTACCGTGTGGGATACATCTATACAGGCGGCGACTACGAGAACAAGCAGCAGTCCGACGCTTCTCACGCCTGGGCGGAGCTGTATTTGCCGTACGTAGGCTGGCGCGGCTTCGACCCGACCAACGGTTGCATCGCGAACCTGGACCACATCCGGGTTGCGTGTGGGCGTAATTATCAGGACGCCACCCCCACTTCCGGCACTTTGCTGCGGGGGGGGGGAGGGGAGAGCCTGACCGTCGGTGTACAAGTCGACGCGGAGCAGTTGCAGATGCAGTTCATGAGTACGCAATCAGGCATGCAGTCGCAGGGGATGTAGCGAGCAGGAACGGCGGCCGTACTGCAGCGGAACCGCCAGGAGCGTCGAGGTCACGGCTTGTGACCGAACCATGACTGAAGCGTCCGTCCCCCGACACTAAGACCATCAGGTTCTCCCTCCCTTCCACCGACGATGACCGCAACACTCGCAGCCACCGCCGCTCCTCACGTCATCGAGCTCTACGAGACTCTGCGTGAGCTCGACCCAGTCCGATTCCGCCGCGAGATGGCCGAGCGCCTCAGCGCGAAACTGGTCAGCCTAGGCGACGAACTGGAGCGTATTGGGGAAGCCGTCGTGAACGAGTCCGTGAACCCCATGGACGCGTCGGAGATCCGCTTCGGGCTAGAAGCAGGGACGGCGGAAGCCGAGTCCGAACTCAGGGTGCGCATCGCCCAGCTCGCCGTGACGTTGAAGTCGCTCAGCGACCGCGGTGAGATTTCCCGAGAGCGCTGGGGCGAGCTGCGCGCCAGTCTGCTTCCTGCATACGAAGCGCTGGCTCGCGTGCTGCGCTTGCACGCGGTGCACGTGCCGAGTCTCAGGCCGACCAACTGGCATCGCTCAGTTTTCCATACGGGTTCAGGGCTCGCGGCATTGGCTTGCGCGGTGTGGCTCACCGATTGGGTTCCCTACCTGGCGTCAGCGTTCTTCATGAGCGCGTTCGTGATGGAGACCATGCGGCGGGTCAGCCCCCGCGCGAACCGTCTCTTGATGGGCCTGTTCAGCCGAGTGGCACACCCCCACGAGGCGCATCGCATCAACAGCGCGACCTGGTACGCCACCGCGTTGGTGCTCCTCGCGTTCTTCGCGCAGCCCTGGATGTGCGCGATCGCGGTCACGGTGTTGGCCTTCGCCGATCCTGCCGCGGGTCTCGTCGGAAGGCGCATCGGCCGCATCCGCTTGGTCCACGGGCGCTCCCTCGAAGGTTCTCTCACCTTCGTGGTGTTCGGGGCCCTCAGCGCCTGGGCGGTACTCGCCATCTTCTATCCAGGGACACCCCACGCGCTCCGCATCGCTCTCGGCTCTGCCGTCTGCGGAGGACTCGCGGAGTTGTTCTCGCGTCGCCTGGACGACAACCTGACGGTGCCTCTCGCGGCTGCCTTTGGCGCCTGGCTGATGGCTTAGGTGGGGAGTCTCGGCCGACTGCGATTTAGGCTCGAGTGTTTGCTCGGGCAGTCTGTCGCCTGATCTTGCCGCACGGAATCGGATCTGCGATCGCTGTACATCCCACGTTCCGGCGCGTAGGGTGCGACGTATGGCGCACATCGCATTCATTGGTACCGGGTTGATTGGTGGTGGCTTGATTGCCGCGGCGGCCGAACGAGGCGAGACGCTTCGCGTCTTCAATCGCACTCGCTCGAAGGCGGAGGCCCTCGCCGGCCCGCAGGTGAGCGTGAGCGATAGCGTCCAGGCTGCTGTCGACGGGGCCACTCGAGTGCATGTGGTGATGAGCGACGACTCGGCGGTGGACGCTTGCCTCGAGCCCGCACTGGAGGCGCTACGGGGCAAGCTGCTGATTGACCATACGACCGCGTCACCCGCGGGTACGGCAAAGCGCGCGGCCCGCTTGGCGGAGCTGGGCGTTCGCTACCTTCACGCGCCGGTGTTCATGTCGCCCGCCATGTGCCGTCAGGCGGGAGGCATGATGCTCGCTGCGGGGCCGCAAGCTACGTTCACCGCGGCGGAACCCGCCTTGAAGCAGATGACAGGCAAGGTGTTGTACCTGGGGGAGCGGGCAGACCTCGCTGCCGCTTACAAGCTCTTCGGAAATGCGATGATCATCGGGATCACGGGTGCGCTCGCAGACGTGCTCACCATGGCCCAGCAGCTGGGGATCGAGCCGACGGAGGCCCAGCAGCTGTTCACCCATTTCAATCCGGTGGGCACGCTCACCTACCGAGGCGCCAACATGGCGGCGGGCAAGTACGACCCGAGCTTCGAGCTGACCATGGCGCGCAAGGATGTACGGCTGATGCAAGAGACAGCCGGGGACGCCACGCTCTGCGTGTTGCCAGGCATTGCTGAGCGTATGGAGTCGCTGATCCAGGCTGGGCACGGCGCGCTGGACTTGGCTGCGTTGAGCATCGAAGCCGTTCCGCCGAAGGCTTGAAGCTGCATCGAAAACCAGACTTGCCAGTGACGAACATCGCACCGACTCGCTGTCCGTTGAACTGATCCGCGTCGAGCGCTAGCTTTGCCCGATGCAGGTTCGGCTTTCGCTTTGGGTCACCGTCGGTGCCTTGGTTCTCGCGGGCTGTGGAGACGATCCGTCAACGGACGGTGGTAACGCCGGCAGCGCTGGCGTTAGCGGTTCCGCAGGGCAATCAGCTGGCGGTGTGGGTGGCGTAGCCGGCGCCGGAGGAAGTTCAGCTGGCTCTGGAGGGGCAGCCGGGGGGAACTCAGCTGGCAGTGGAGGCAGCGGCGCAGCGGCCGGGAGCGGCGGCAGCTCAGGCGCGGCGAGCGGAGGCACCGCGGGATCGACCGGTGGAACCGGAGGAACCGGGGACGTGCCCCTGCCTGGGTTCGGCACCATCAGCGGAGACTGCGGCCCCATCGACTCCGAGGAGATCCTCTCCCCCGATCCCTTCTCCTTCGAGACCCACCTTGACTTTGGAATGGACGCCTTCAGCTACGATCTGCTCAGCACAGGCGGGAAGTACGTCTACGACGCTGGCAACCTGGGCGGCAACTCACTCTACTCGGAAGTGTTCAGCTACGAGGTGCTCTACCGCTGCGAGCTTGCGACGCTGCTCAAAACCGAGACTGAAATCGTCTATCAGGACCCTGGCGGGAAGAAGACGGACATCCTGGTGGAGATCGACGGCTACAAGGTTGGTGTCAGCGTGACCCGCGCCTTCGCATTTCCGGCGGGAAGCACGTATAGCGAGGCGGACGCGCTGAGCCTGTTGCAAAAGAAGCTTGGTGACATCCCGCTCTCCAGCGCGAACGCCGCTCCGGCCGATCACTGGCAGAAGCAAATCCTGCACATCCTCGCGTACAACGACCAGCACAGGGACGCAGTGTTTCAGGCGTACTCCACGCTGGACTCCACCTACAAGGCAGACACGCTGGTCTACGTCACTGTGACTGACGGCGCCGACGACTTCATGTACTGAAGCGCGGCTCTTGCCCGCCCGCGTCGCTAGATGAAGACGATCTGCGCGCCGACCGTCTTCTCGTAGAAGTCCGTGGCTGTGATCACGTCTTCGACTTGAGGGATCAAGTCGTCGCGCTGGAGCTGAAACATCTTCATCGCCAGTTCACAGGCGTACAGCCGACAACCGGCGTCGCTCAGCATCTCGAGCATCTCGCGAGCGCCGGGTAGCTCGAGCTCGTCCATCTTCTTCTTCATCATGTTCGCGGCTAGGCGCTCCATGCCCGGAAGACCTGCGACCATGGTGGGCATCGGGCTCGATGGATTGCCGGTCATGTTGACGTGCAGGTGATCGACCTTCTTCTCTGTCACCACGTCCAAACCATAGAACGTGAAGAAGATAGTCGCCTCGATACCCGACGCGCGGGCGGCGTTTGCCAGGATGAGGGCTGGGTAGGCTTCGTCGAGCCCGCCCTTGGCGCAAATCAGCGCGATTTTTCTGTCTTCTTGCGGGTAGGGCATGATTGCCTCCAGAGGGTGCTTGGGCCGCGTCATTCGCGGCGATCGCAGTTCAGATGCAGCCGACGGGTTTCGGAATGCCAGCGACACGGGCGACCGTCATGCCTGGTGCCCTGGGGAATAGCGCATAGAGTTCCTTGGTCGGAACACCGGAGCCCATGGTGATCCGCCTGATGTTCGGCGACTGACCCTGGCTGAGGAAGTCATTGCGCGCCCAGTTGATGGCTTGCCAGTGGCGCTCGCTCAGCTCCGTGAGGCCCTCAGCGCTTGCGATTGCTGTCGCCAGCTCTGGTGTCCACTGATTTGGATCCGCTAGGAAACCATTGCTGTCGAAGGCGACGCCGTCGATCTGCATTGTTCGCGGGGCAACGACCGGTGGAACCGGCGCTCGCTCCGCCGACTTGGGTGCTGCTCGCACTTCCGCGGCGGGCCTAGCTGGAGCGCTCGCGCGAGTCGGCTTGGGACGTCGTTCGTTGTTTTCCGCGTCAGAAAGCCGTTTCACTCCGCGGCCGACCTGCCGGAGCACCCCGAGTAGGACGGCCATGCCTTGGCGCACGTCGTCGTCGCGACTCGCGCGCATCATCCCGAACACCCCGGTTGGCTCAAGCTGCTCTGATTGCTGCACCACGTCGCTAGCGTCGTTGAGGATCTCCAGCACTTCTGGTTGAGTGAGGTTCCTCACGGTATCCATGATGCGGACGATGTTGTCGCCAAGGGCTCGCACGTCGTCTTCGGAGTAGGCCTGAACGACGCGGTCAAGAGCGCGCAGTCCCTCCCTTGCGAAGGTGAAGTAGCCCCGTTCCTCCAGGTCCGCGAGGCGTTCGGTTCCGCCTTTCATGACCTCTTTGAGAATGGGCTTCATCTCCTCTAGCAGCTCGTCGCGCTCACGCTGACGGTCAGCGAGCACCTGCATCTGATGACTCAGAGTGCTGAGCCGAAGGTTGATCTGTTCGAGTTGTGCCGAGATGTTCTGCATGGCTTCAGCTCCACTTCCCTGCCATCAGCATGCGGTGGTCCAAGGGTAGCTCTTCACCCGCGAGCAGCAGGTTCCAGTAGACCCATTTGAAACCCAGCTTGCCCCAGTGATTGACCCGGCTCTCGCGCAGCAAATCGAAGGGCCCAACCCCAGGCAACGGGAACTTGCCTGGCAGTGGTTCCGTTTCGTAGTTGAAGTCGATCAAGATCCCTCTGCCACTTCCGGTCTCGATGAAGCAGTTGGCGTGACCATCGAAGTCGGGCAGCGGAGACTGACCGCGGATGTCCCGCAAGATGTTCTCGAGCAGAACTTCCGCCTGGAAATGCGCGACGCTGCCCGCTTTGGATGTCGGCAGATCCGTCGCGTCACCGATTGCAAACACCCCGGGTGCCACTCGTGATGCCAACGTGTGCTTGTCCGTCTTGACAAAGCCGCTCTCGTCCGCGAGCCCTGACTGGAGCATGACATCGCTGCCATTGTGCAGCGGGATGCTCACCAACAAGTCGTAGTCGAGCTTGCGCCCGTCGTAGCTGTGTAGCTCGCGCTTCGCCCCATCGACCGATGAAGTAGCGAAGCTAGTTTCAAGGTGGATTTGCCGTTCTTGCAGCATGCCGCCCAACAGCGCCGATGCCCGCGGTTTGGTGAACGCGCCGTCCAAAGGCGTGACGAAGTGCAGCTCGACTGCGTCACGTACGTTCTTCTGTTTGAAGTAGGCGTCCGCCAGAAAGGCGAACTCGAGGGGCGCGACCGGACACTTGATTGGCATGTCCACGACGTTGATGAGCACGCGGCCTTCTTCGAAGCCATCGAGCTTGTCCGCCAGGGCCAGGGCGCCTTCCAGAGAGTAGAAGTCAAACGCGCTCTCACGCCAGCCGGACCCGGTGAGTCCTTCCGTTGACTCGGGACTCAACTTGGCGCCGGTCGCGACGACCAGGATGTCGTACGAGAGGCTGGTCCCGTCGCCTAGCTTCACCTGCCTGCGTTCGACGTCCAGTGCCCCGATCCCGCTCAGGTTGAGGTGCACTCTGGACTGCACGAAGCGCTTCCGTGGACGAATGATTTCCTCCCGGCGATAGCTCCGGAACGGAATGAACAGCAGCCCTGGTTGGTAGACGTGCAGGTCGTCGCGGTCGACCAAGTGGATGTTCCACTCCGCACCGAGACGCTGGGCGAGTTTGTTGCCGAGCATTGTGCCGGCTGTACCTGCGCCTAGGATCACGAGGTTCTTCATCGGGCGTCCCTCGTGCAAGCGATGCGCCAAGGGTCGCCGCGAGTTTTTCGAAGCTCCAGCGAGCGTTCCGCGAATCTTCTGCGTATGCCGGCTGTACGGGCGAAGAAACTAAGGCGCCGCTACTGCTCGAGAGATGTGCCGCCGGGTGACGCATGTTCCCGGTGCTCGCGCACCGATGCGTTGCGAGCGCGGAACCTTCCGTCGCCGTCGACGTCGACGAAGATGGGGTTACTGAAGGCCAACGGCTTCGCGTCGATTCTGGGCAAGATACTCTCGAGCGCTTGATCGCCTCGCACCAGCACCACCACCCACGAGTCCTCGATGAGCTCCAGAGGAAACTCCAGCTCGCGCTGCCCTCCACGTAGATCCTCGGGGAAGCGCTGCTCGAATACCACCGCGCCATTGATGACCAGCTGAACTCGATTCACCCCCACGAAGTCCGCCGTCGCCACGCGCACCTGGAGCCGATTCCCATCGCTCAGGTTGGCTGTATCACCGGGGCCAGCGCCGTTCAGGCGCACATCCAGGGCGGGACCATTGCTCACCCAGGCGTGACCGCCACGAAGACCTTCAGCGATGCTCGTCTCCGTCACGGGAGTACCTGTCGGGACCTTCACATAGGTCCTCGGGTACCCGGCATACTCACCCACGAGCCTGTGGGAGTCCGAGTTTCCAACGGCGGTGAATCGCCAGCCGTTCTGGAGCAGGCCGTACCAGCTATCCAGGCATTGCTGAACCGCGCCCGGGTTCCCGAGGTCAAAGCCATTGAAGACCTCGATGGTGTCGAAGTCGTAGCTGAAGCCAGCTGCCGCGTCGCCCGTTTTCAGGTCTAGCTTGGCCTGATTGAAGTAGCCGATGTCGCCCATGCGCGGGTGGTTGACCTGCAGAACAGCACCGGGCTGGTCTCGGCGAACCTGACCGAAGATCTCCTCCGGCTTGCGATCTTTGACGGTCGGCGCTTCAGATATACCGTAGGGAAACGCGTTGAAGTGGCCCCAGCCCCGTGTGGTGATCTCGACACCCTTCGTGGTTCCAAGATCGGCTTCAGGCGCGAGCGCTGCAAGCGCCGGAGCGTAGTCAGTCACGACGTTGTGGTCGGTTGCGGCAGCAAAGCGAATTCCGTCGGACAGTAGCGAGGTGAGCCGATCCTCCAAACTGACTTCAGAGTCGAAGCTGGGCGCTTGGTGTAGATGAAAATCCGACGCCACCCAGCCGCTCACGTCGAGCTGGCGACGGAGCGTGGCACGGACCACCGCTCCCTGGTCGGCCTTCACGCTGACGACTTGTTGGAATAGCCCGTACTCAGGGCCATGTGTCGCCGTGACTTCGTACTCTCCAGGAGCGAGCGCGATCTTCTCGCTCCCGTGCAGCGTGAATAGCATCCACGCGTTCAGCTCCGACTGAGGATTCAGCACAGGATCGGGTGTCTCGCCCATTCCACGCAAAATCCAGCGCGCCGGCAGCGGCTTGCCGTCCTCCCCCAGCGCCCACAGCTCGAGCTGACCGGGAGCTGGTGGCACTAGGTTCAGCGTGCTCTCACCGCCCGCGCTGACTCTGGTCTGCAGCTCATCGGCGCCACCCGGAGACTTGCTGCGAATCTTGTAGTTACCGGGAGGAAGCGAAAGCTGCCAGCTCCCGTCCGCGTGGGCTCGGGAGGATATGACCAGCTGATTGGCGTCGTTCCGAGCTTCGAGCACTGCCCACTTCGGCGGTGGTTTCAGCGTTCCGCTGACAGCGCCCAGGGCCTCGCCAGCGAACTCCCACCCCAGGCGTGCCGCTTCCGCCAGGGAGTCCGAACCGAGGAACAAGCGATGGCGTTCTTCATGCACCTTGCCTTGCGCCAGTCGAGTCTCGGCGCCCCAACTCAGCGCCCCCAGGTGACCGACGTGTTCCGCGACAAGCTCGATCTCGGAGGGATGCTTGCTTGCGAGCACGAAGGCGCCACCCCGTGTCTGACGACCCACCCAGGGCGCGACCGTGTGTCCTTGCGTGGCGAAACCCAGACCGGGGACGAAGCTTCGTCGACCGGGCCAGTCGACACGCCACCCGAGCCGCAGCGTGCCGGGTTTCGTGCAAAGCACGCGCAAGCTCAGGTCCAAGTAGGCTGGAGCGGAAGCGTCGAGCCTTGCGTCACTCGTCAGCTCGCAGTCTCCGGAGCGCTGGATGAAGCTGAGGTGATCTTTGCCGCCATCCGTGTGGAAACGTGCAAGTCGCGCCTGATGCCGGTCGCGCTCGAGCAGCGGCATTAGATAGACTCCGTGCTGCTCTCGAGCAGGGCGTAGTCGGTAGCCAGCTTGCAACTCCCCCGCCGGGCTCGGCGCGACTCCTAGCTCGAAGCCTGCCAGCCTGACCGTTGAGACGGGCGAAGGGCTGGCTCCCGACGTGCGCGGCGGAGTGCCGGGCTGACATGCCACCCAAACAGCGACGCAGACCGGCGCAAGGCCGAACCAGGGAGCCCACTGGGCGATGCGCACCGCGTTCACCCGCGCTACTCTTGCACGAACCCGCACGGATACAAGCTTCGCCCGCTTGCGCCCTTCCATGCCCCGGAGCCCGCTTCGCCTGGCGAGCCGCGAAGAGGCTCAGCGGATACCGGGGAACATCGACTGAGCCGCTTGCCAAACGGCTACACGCGGGATCGCGCCCTCTTCGTCCACTGGATAGTTGTCGCTCTTGATCTTGAGCGAGCTAGTACCCGTCACGTCCGCGCTACCCTTGACCCGATACTTGATGCTGGGCTTGGTGACCGTTTCTGCAAGCAGCGGTGGTACCAAGAGCCACGGGATGAGCGTCGGAGCGTCGACGATCACGGTGCGGTCCGAAGGCAACCAGACGTTCGGGCTGTACTCGAGGTAGGGCATCTTATACTTGCCCTGCAGCGTCGTGTTCACCCGCACGTTGCGCACTTGGACATCGAAGCTGTTGTCGTTGTGCACGCTGAAGAACACCTGCATGGTGATCCCGACCGGAGACGCCGAACGGATCTCCGCGTGATGCAGGGTCATCTGCGGCTTTGAAACACACGCCGGCACCACCAGGGAGGCGCCGGCCCCGAGCAAGAAATCGCGTCGCTTCATCGCATCATGGAGTTGGTACGTAGCCGTCGCGTAGGAAATCCCCACGACCGGTGGCCCAAAGCAGGCAGTTCGGTGCTGAACCTGGAACACGATACACCAAGACTTGTGCCTCGTTGTCGCCTCCGTCTTTCAGACTGACGACGATTTCGAGGGTGCCGTCACCGTCTACGTCGGCGATCGTGGGCACTGGCATCGCGCCCCGCTTCGGTAGCGGCAGGTGGTGGAGCAGGTTGCCTCCGCCATCGAGAACGAACAGCTCGCTCACATTCTCCTTGGTGGAGTACGTGTTGAATACGACCTCCGGAGCGCCGTCCTGATTCAAATCCGCGACCAGGACACCGCCGGTCGCGACCTCAGCGTCGGTCGTATAGGTCATGCTCCACATCTCCTGCTGTGAGGAGTCGACGGCGTGGATGCGTCCATCGAACCCGGCGAAGATGAACTCGGGGCCAGTGCGGTTGGGATCGATGTCGGCGACGGTCACTTGATTGGTGATCGCGACGATGTTGTTTTCCCCATAGTCCCAGAGGCCGCTCAGGTAGTCGGGGAAGTGCTTCGGGGTCTCCCAGCCCGCGGGACGAGTGCCGTCATGGTTGAGCGCCCACAATGCGACGCCCTGTTCCCGGTTGTCTTGCGCCGCGTTCTGCACTGACGCCACGTAGACCAGCTCGCCTTCACCGTCGCCGTCTAGGTCCACGATCGCCGGGGCCGTGTTCGTGTGGTGCGCTTGCAGCGCGGTGGACTCGTCGTCCGCGTAGCCTTGCAGTGCCTCCGCAAAGTCGTGGAGTGCGCGCACGCCCATGAACTTGGTCTTGTTCTTGAACTCGCTGGCGCAGTCAAAGGCCCTGCCCGTGCCGTCGTGGAGAGAGTTGTAGGCGTTGTCTTGCGTGGCGAAGATATCGCTCCGGCCATCGCCGTCGACATCTCCCAAGGCGACGTTCTGGTCGTAGCCGTTGTAGACGTAGCAAGCATCATCGCATCCAGAAGCTCCGGAGGTGTTTGGGGGGAAGCCGCCCAACACCGATCCATCGGCGTTCACCGCGATCACGATGTCGCGCTGACCGTTGGACTCCAAGTTTTGCGTCGTCACGCTCACCAGCTCGAGCTGCCCGTCACCGTCGATATCGCCAGCCGCAAGGCTCCTCAGTTCCCCGCGGAACGTATAAGGGAAGCCAGGTAGTGCGGTGCCATCCGCTTGCCAGGCGTAGATCTTGTCGGCAGACGCTTGGGCGACTTCTAGGCCGGGCAGGTCGGGGCGCAGATCCGCAACGACAGGCGAGGCCCAGCAGCGGCCATCGACCTCCTGACGAAACACGACGTTCCCGTCCAGGTGCCACCCGAGCACCAAGCCGTGTCGCGCAGCGATGATCTCCGTGGTGCCATCGCCGTCGAGATCTGCGACTGCGGGCGAGGCGAGCCACGACTCGTGCCAGCGGTCTCCGAGCTCTGCGAGCAGCTCGGGCGCTGCAACCGTCGTCGAACCCGCCGCGCCGGGTGAGCACGCAGGTGCTGGCGGTTGGATGCCACCCCCAGAGCCCCCGCTAGCGCCGATGCCGCCATTGGCTCCCGAGCCGCCATTGGCTCCCGAGCCGCCATTGGCTCCCGAGCCGCCATTGGCTCCCGAGCCGCCGCCTCCGCTTCCACCACCGTCTCCGCAAGCGGCCAAGCCCCACGCACAACAAGACCCCAACGCCAACCAAGCCCAAGTTCGCATGGCTCAAGCATAGCGTGCTTTGGATTGACCGTGCGTGGGCGCCGCTTTGCGCTGATTCCCGCAGGAAAGCTGCTTGATTTTTCGTGATTGGGGGCTCCACCCCAGCGCTGTGGGCACGCGCCTACGCCTGTGTGACGCCCGCTTCCCGTGTTGACACGTGAGCGGTCGAGGTTCCGATAGAATTTCCGGAAGGAAATAAACTCGCAACGGTGGCCACCCGTAGGGAGTGCGGGTGCCTGACATCGCCCGTTCCGCCAACCGCCCGCTAGGGTTTTTGGGGGGGAGGGTGAGTCGGGGACCGCCAAGGGCAAAGCGTGGCGAGATGGGACGCGGTGGCGGAATGCCCCTGAGTACCTTGCGACCTGTGTCGCGCGATGCCGCATACTGAGCGGCTCTCCCAGGGCAAATCCCTAAGGAAAATACAATGCAGCGTGTGCGGAAAACCCAGACACAGGTTCCGCCTTCAGGAGATTGTGGGAGACGCTTCGACCCTCTACGCTGTGGGGTATGTGGAAGCGAATCGCACAGGTTATCGTTCTCTCTCCGTTGGTAGCGCTGTTCGTTGCGTGCGGCAGTGACGACCCGCCTCCTCCAGCGTCGCTCGAGTGCACCGGTGAACAATGCAACCTCGAGTGCCCGGCGGGCACACCAGATTGCCAGGCGGAATGTACCAAGGGCGCAGACTGCGACCTGGCTTGCAACGACGCCACCTGCAACCTCGACTGTGGATCCAAGAGCGACTGCACGGCCGACTGCACCCAGGTGGGCGGTTGCGACGCGAGCTGTGAAGGTCAGTCCAGCTGTGCCATCGACTGCACAGGCACGGGCGGCTGCGACCTCGGGTGTGCAGGGGGCAGCGATTGCGAGATTGCCTGCAAGGAGAACTGCGGCGGCGGCTGCACAGGCAACTCAGACTGCCACCTCAGCTGCGAGCAAGGCTGCAACGTCGGCTGCAACGGGAATGCCCGTTGCGACCTCACCTGCAAGACGAACTGTTTCGTGTGTTGTAAGGGCAGCACCGATTGTCAGTTGAACTGCACCGACGCCGAGGTCACGGCGTGCGAAGGTGACGACGGCAGCACGATCTACGTCTGTGGCCGGGAATGCCCGAGCAGCGCCGAGTGTAAGTACGACGAAGCCGCGGCGAACGACGGCACGGCGGCGGCGAACCTGTAGCGTTTGTTGCAGCTTCTACGCGCGTTCTCCGGGCGGGGTGTGTTTTGCGCACCCCGCCCGCGCCGTTTGGGACATGCTTGGATGCGCCATGGGGAAGCGAGAGCTAGACGGGATCGGGAAGGGTTGGGGGCGGTTGCTCTCTACCGGGAAAGCCGCCTCCTCCGCGGTGCGCCTGGCGGGTGCTCAAATCCTGAATGCTGCCCCAGGGAAACATGAGCAGCTCGGTGAGCTGTTGGCAGCGGAGCTCGACCAGATGAAGGGGATGGCGATGAAGGTCGGCCAAATCCTCTCGTATATGGACGGCGCCCTCCCGGAAGAGGCGCAAGGCGCGTTGCGCAAGCTCCAGGCTGGCACGCGATCGGTGCGCTTCGAGGTGATGCAGGCAGCGATCGAGGGATCCTTGGGGGGAACCCTGGAAGAGCTATTCGACAGTTTCGAACCGGAGCCGATTGCTTCGGCTTCGGTGGGCCAGGTGTACCGTGCGCGCTTCGCTGGCCGAGACGTGGCCGTGAAGGTTCAGTACCCGGGGATCCGTGACACCATCCACGCGGACTTTTCACGCTTCGAGGGCTTCAGTCGCATCGCGAGTTTGGCTTCGGCTGTGGACGGTCCCGCGATTGTCAGCGAGCTGCGCGAGCGCTTCGAAGAAGAGTGCGACTACCGGCGGGAGGCCGAGTGGCAAAACTGGTTCAGGCAGCGCTTCGCCGCGCAGGCTGGGGTCTACGTGCCTGAAGCGATTGGCGAGCGCAGCTCGGAGACGGTGCTCACCAGTGAGTGGGCTCCAGGCAGCGACTTCTACCAGTTCGCAGCCGAAGCAGATGCCGCGAGGAAACAGTTGGCGGCTCGCACATTGCTGATCTTTGCTTTGCGGTCACTGTTTGAGCTCGGTTGTCTGAACGCCGATCCTCACCCCGGAAATTACCTCTTCCCGAAGACCGACCGGGCTGATCAGGCGGTGGTGTTTCTCGACTACGGTTGCGTGCGGCGTCTCGACCCAGACTTCGTCCGTCACGAGCGACGGCTCTTCGAGTTGGTGTTGGAGAACCGGCGCAGCGACTTCGAGGACGCAATGCTGGCGACTGGAATGATCGCCAAGCCGAAGCGCTTCGACTTCGATTTTCATTGGCAGCTGATGTGTCATCAATGGGCACCCTATTGCGGCGACCACTTCGAGTTCACTTCCGAGTATATCCGTGCAGGTGCGCAATATACGGGGCCTAGCAACCCGAACTTGCGGCTGCTCGCGTTCCCTCCTCAGTGGATTTGGGTCCAGCGCCTGGTCTGGGGACTCCACTCAGTGCTTACCCGCCTGGGTGCTCGAGGTAACTTCGGTGAGCTCGCCCGCGGCGTGCTCGGCCAGCGCGAGTCAGCGAGTCAGCAGAGCCTCACACCTTGAACGCAACGGTCAGTCGCCCTCATTCAAGAGGCGAAGAGAGCGTCCAGGGCGACTTGACTCATGCAGCAGCACGTCGAGGAACTCCCCGATCTCGCGCGCGGAGGCGTAGTCGGGCGGAATCGCCAGATCCTGTCGCTCCATGCGTTTGCCGTCGGCGCCTATCTGCAACACCCGCCAGGTGTCGCCGTGGCGCTCGACGACGAGATGATAGAGCCCATAAGCGTCGAATCGAAAGCGCACTCCGCAGCAGATGCTCCGCGGGGCCGGGGCGTCAAGAGGCGCTCAGGCGACGAGTGCTCGACTGTAGTCGAGGCGTCGCGACCACCGACGAGCGTTGACTCACCGGAGGCTTCGGCGCAGCGTTAGGCCATGAGCGTACACATCCTCGGTGGGTACCAGAGTGACTTCGCGAGGAACCTTGCCCGTTCGGAGCAGGGCATCGACGTGCTGGCCCGTGAGTGTGTGGAAGGCGCGTTGGGTGACGCCGGACTCGAACCCGCCGATGTGCAATGTATCCATGTGGGAAATGCCTTCGGTGAGCTGTTCCTCGGACAAGCACAGCTCGGCGGCCTACCGGCGACGGTGCTTCCCGGCCTCTGGGGAGTCCCCGCGATGCGCCACGAGGCCGCGTGCGCTTCGGGAAGCATGGCGGTGTTGGGCGCCATGGCGGACATCGAGGCAGGCCGGTATGAGGTCGCGCTGGTACTAGGCATCGAGCAGGAGCGCAATGTCCCGGGAGACCTTGCGACCCAACACCTCGGTGCGGCAGCCTACGTCGGCCACGAGGCGACTGAGTGTCGCTACATCTGGCCGCACCTCTTCGATCGAGTCGCGGAGGAGTACGAACGGCGTCACGGCCTCGACCACACTCACCTAGCCCAAATCGCCCGCAAGAACTTCGAGAACGCGCGCAAGAACCCGCTCGCGCAGACTCGGCGCTGGCAACTCGACGAGCGCCACTTCTCCGACGATGACGAAGTGAACCCGGTCGTCGAAGGGCGGCTCCGACGCCATGACTGTAGCCAGCTCACGGACGGGGCTGCGTGTGTGGTGCTAGCCTCCGAGGCGTTCGCGCGGTCGCGGCGGGCCAACGCTCAGCAGCCGCAGATCCTTGGCTGGGGACACCGCACGGCGGGGCTCTCGCTGGAGCAAAAGCTCGAGCGTAGTCGTGAGTCGTCCCATGTCTTTCCCCATGCGCGTCAGGCCGCTCTCGATGCACTCCAGCGCGCGGGACTTGGTTCCGTGCGGGAACTCGACGGAATCGAGACCCACGATTGCTTCAGCATCACGGAATACGTCGCTATCGA
The DNA here is from genome assembly GCA_020633205.1 of Polyangiaceae bacterium. Lineage (NCBI taxonomy): Bacteria > Pseudomonadati > Myxococcota > Polyangiales > Polyangiaceae > Polyangiaceae bacterium. The sequence continues at coordinate 23,706 of JACKEB010000024.1, read as the reverse complement.
TCACTTTGGCATCACCGAACCCGGCCAGAGCTACCGCGCGATCGAGTCCGGCGAGCTCTTGTTGTCTGGCGCCCTCCCGATGAACCCGAGCGGTGGGTTGATGGGCTTGGGTCACCCGGTGGGTGCAACCGGCGTGCGCATGCTCTGGGACGCGGCGCGGCAAGTCGTCGGTCGAGCGGGCGACAATCAGGTGGAAGGCGCGACCCGTTTCGCGACCTTCAACATCGGAGGAAGCTGCACTACCGTCGCGAGCTTCGTCGTTGGAATTTGAGGAACAGCAAGTGGATATCCAAGTCATCAAACGCCACACGAGTCACCTGCCTCAGGATGACGACCACCCGTATCGTCAGGGGGCGTGGACCCCGAACCTGGTGGAGTACGACGCGCTCGACCTCGAGGTGCTGGAGGGCGAGCTGCCGAAAGACTTGAACGGTGTCTACCTGCGCAACACCGAGAACCCGTTGTTTCCCGCGTTGGAGCGCTACCATCCATTCGACGGCGACGGGATGCTGCACGCGGTGCATTTCCACGATGGGAAAGCTGACTACAGGAACCGCCTGATCCCGACCCGTGGCCTGGCCGAGGAGCAAGCCGCCGGGGAGACGCTGTTCGCAGGCATTCTCGAGCACCCAGGCATGAGCAAGCGCCCGGGTTGGGGAGCGCGCCAGGGCATGAAGGACGCGAGCAGCACGGACGTCGTCGTCCACGCGGGGCGTGCGCTGAGCACCTTCTATCAATGTGGTGATGCCTACGCTTGCGATCCGGTGACCCTCGAGCCACTGGGCGCGGAGACCTGGAAGGGAAATTTCCCCGCGGAATGGGGTGTGTCAGCTCACACCAAGGTGGATGAGGTCGCACGAGAGCTGTTGTTCTTCAGCTACTCGAAGCACGCGCCATATCTCCGCTACGGGGTGGTCGATGCGTCGAATGAGGTCGTCCACCACACGGATATCCCGCTACCTGGGCCTCGGCTCCCTCACGATTTGGCGTTCACGGAGAACTACGTGATCGTGAATGACTTTCCGCTTTTTTGGGATCCGAAGCTGCTTGCTCAAGGCATCCATCATCCCCGGCTGTTCAGCGAGCTACCCACGCGGTTTGGCGTACTTCCCCGCAGAGCGGCAGGCACCGAGGTGCGCTGGTTCGAAGCCCCACCCACCTACGCACTCCACTTCGCAAACGCCTACGAGGATGGCGATGAGATAGTGTTGGACGGTTACCCGCAGGAGGACCCGGCGCCCCGTCGCCAGGCGGACGACGGTCCGTACTCGATGCTGATGCGCTACATCGATTTGCACACGCTGCGCACTCACCTCACGCGCTGGCGCTTCAACCTGCGCACAGGGGAGACCACGACGCAGCGCCTGGACCAGCGAATCGCCGAGTTTCCCATGATCAACGGGCGCTACGGCGGTCGCCCGTATCGCTTCGTGTATGCGATGACGAGCAAGCCCGGTTGGTTCTTGTTCAATGGACTGCTCAAGCACGATCTCGAAACCGGTGAGAGTCAGTCCTACTCGTTTCCTGAGGGAACCTACGCTAGTGAGTCACCGTTCGCGCCGAAAAGCGCCCACGGGGCGGACGAAGACGCGGGCTACATCGTGACGCTGGTCACCGACACCACGCACGATCGCAGTGAATGCCAAGTCTTCGACGCCAAGCGGATAGCCAACGGCCCAATCGCGCGTCTGCGTCTACCCGAGCGGATCAGCAGCGGCACCCACTCGTTCTTCGTGCCCGCCTGGGACCTCTAGCAGGATGCTTCAGCATCCTGCGTGCTAGAGGCCGACCCAGCCGGAGATGTAGAAGAAGTAGAGCCCTCCGAGTGCCCACAGCGGGAAGGTGACGAAGCTCGAGTGGCCGCCGTCGATCTTCAGGTGGTTGTACTCCCACAGGCCACGCTCGAAGAACAGGCTCATGATGCGGCCATAGAGGTACTCCGTGGCGAAGCCGACGACGGAGAACAGCAGCATCAGCTTGATGTAGCTTGGGTGCTCAGTACCCAAGACGATCAGCACGCCGAGTATCGGTCCGCAAAACAGCGAGAAGCGCCAGACTGCGAAGCGCCCCCGGTCCGCCTTGCGCAGGAACGCGAAGGGCCAGAGCAAGAGCCCAAGCGCCCCGCCGATCAGGCTCAACGTGAGCGGCGCCGTCGCCTCGAGCAGCGGGGCGCCCCTGGGTGCTTCAGCCCCGAACATCGTCGCGGTGGCGTGAAACAAGAACGCACCGACGGCCCACGGAAAGAAGTTGAGCTCGCTGGTGTAGCCGCGGAGCAAGGAGCGATAGCTGTAGGTCCAGATCGGAACCTGAAAGAACAGCCGCCAAGCGACCGACACGATCAGCTCCCCAACGACACCCAACATCCCCGTCCACAGGAACAACCAGAGGTAGCGTCGATCGTAGACGGCGATCAGGCCGAGGAAGCCCGCCGGGACCCAGCCCATGAGCAAATAAAATTTACGCACGGAAAAGCGCTGGCTCAGTATCTCCTCCTGAAACCAGCGCGCGCCGATCGCCGACAAACCGACGATGTAAAGGTTGGACCAGATCCCAAATGTCACCAGCGGCAAGAGCCGCGGGTGAATCACGTCCGCGAAAGGGATCAGATCGAGTGCCGCCAACCGAATCAGCCTGCGGGCTTCGTGAACTTGAACACGAAGCGATCGCTGGTTCCGCGCTTGTCGGCTGAAGCGGAGGGCGCGTCGTTCCAGTCGAGCGTATCCTTGGGGTTGCGCAGGAACTGCCCTTCCGACTCGAGCTCGAAGCCTGCGGCCTCGATCTCCTGCTTGACCAGGTCCTCCTCGACGCGGTGGAGCGTCTTGACGTCCTTGCTGCCACGACCGGGAGCCGCGCTGTGGTCCACGATGGCGAAGACACCTCCCGGCTTCAACGCCTTGAAGATCGCAGCGTTCATCTTCGCGCGGTCGATCTCCATCCAGTACGTATCGTGATAGAAGAGCACCAGGAAGACGGCATCCAGGTTCTTCGCCTCCTTGGGGAGCGGATCGTCGAACTCGCGATCGACTCGAACGACCGGTTTCATCACTGGCTTCGCGAGACGCTCGCTCCACGGCTTCTCCGCGAACTTTTCGAGCACGAACTTGGGGTTCTGCGCGAAGACTTTGCCCTTCTTGCCGACGCGCCGTGCAAGCAGCTCCGCGGTGTACCCCGTGCCGGCGCCGAGCTCGGCGACCTTCATGCCGGGTGCGATTCCGAAGAACGCTAGGAGCTCTCCTGGGTGACGACCAGCGTCTAGCTCCCGATCTTTCGGATCGCGGTCCTCAGCATCCAGCAGCTTCTGAATATCCTCGGGGATCTCCACAGCGACCGCCTGGGGGCGCGGCGGACCTGCCGGTTCCGGCTCGGCGGTGACTTCCGGGGCGGGCGGCGGTTCCGGAGTAGCGGTCTCCGTCGCAGGCGGCGGTTCAGGCGCCGTCGGAGGCGGGGCTGCCTCCGAGCACGCGAGCAACGCGAAGGTGGTGAGCAGTGATAGGCATCGTGACGAGCTCAGCATGCACGAGGCGTAGTGAAGTTGCTCGGCCGCCGCAATGGCCAGCGCTGCTCGTGCCGAGGCAGTTTGGCGACTGTTGCGCAATCGAACACGCTGAGTTGCAGAGGACGTTTTGCCGGATCCCATAGATTTCATGGGGCATGCTGCGCCCATGCGAAGTCTGCTCATCCCGGCGCTTTTGGCCGTCCTTCACAGCGGGTGCACTCCCAACAAGTGCGCAGAGGCACCGCCTCCAGTGCCGCCCACCCTCGACGAGCCCAGTGCAGAACCGACGCCTACTCCTGCGGCGGAACCGGCAGAGGCGTCGTCCCCGCCTGCGCCGAGTCGCTTCGACGCGCGCTTGTCGCTGTATGAGTATCCCTATCCCGTGAAGTTCGCGGATCTGAAGGCCCAAGGGCGTCCGGTTCAGATGGCCTATATGGACGTACCAGCCGTCGCGGACAAGCCAGCCAAGCTCCCTGTGCTGTTACTTCACGGAAAGAACTTCAGCGGCGCGTACTGGGCAAGGACTGTGGATGCTCTGACCAAGGCTGGACATCGCGTCTTGGTGCCCGACCAGATCGGATTCGGCAAGTCGAGCAAGCCGACCGACGTGCAGTACAGCTTTCAGCTGTTGGCCGAGTTGACGCACGAGGTCGTGACCCAGGTAGGGTTGAGCGAGCTCGCCGTCGTTGGACACTCCATGGGCGGCATGCTCGCGACGCGCTACGCATTAATGTTCCCGGAGGAAACAAAGCGGCTGGCGCTCGTGAACCCCATTGGCCTCGAAGATTGGCAGACGGTGGTGCCCTACCGTGACGTGGAAGCCTGGTATCAGCGGGAGCTCGGGTCAACGCCCGAGGGCGTGAAGAAGTACATGCTGAATGCCTACTTCGCAGGGCAATGGAAGCCGGAGTACGATCCGTTGTTGGAGATCCAGGCTGGCTGGGCAACGGGACCAGACAAGGCGACTACGGCGCGCGTGTCCGCGCTGACGTACGACATGATCTTCACTCAGCCCGTGGTGCAGGACTTTCCGCGGATCCGGCAGCCGACCCTACTCATCATCGGCCAGCGGGATCGCACTGCGCTCGGCAAGGACGCCGTCTCGCCGGAGGTCGCTCAGAAGTTGGGCGACTATCCCGCCTTGGGGCGCCTCGCCAAGCAGCGCATCCCCGGGGCGAAGCTGGTCGAGCTCAAGGGCGTTGGGCACGTCCCTCAGTTCGAGGCCTTCGACAGCTACATCAAGGCGCTCACCGAGTTTTTCGAGTGATTGGGTGCGACGAATTCCGGCGTTGCGGTGAACAACCCGCTCCGCGCTAAAGTTTCGCGCTTCGCGCCCGTATCCGGAGTGTGACCTACGAGCCGAACGAGACCTCCGACGAGGCTATTTGGGTGACCTTTCGCCTGCATGGCCAATTGTACGCGATGCCCGCGGACCGCATCGGCGAGATGCTGCTGCTCCCAAGGACGCTTCCGGTGCCGACTCAGCCCCCGTGGATTCGCGGTGTCACTCGAGTGCGTGAAGACGTAGTCCTCGTCGCCGAAGCGCGGCGCCAGTTTGGGCTTCAGGCGCTCAGCGAGGAGACCAACGCGTTGGTTGATCTGCTCACCACGCGGGAGCAAGACCACAGAAACTGGTTGGATGCGTTGGAGAAGTCAGTCCGCGAAGGCACGCGCTTCGCGCTCGCGACCGACCCCCATCAGTGCGGCTTCGGCAAATGGTACGATAGTTACCGTACGGATAATTTGCTCTTCGCGGCGCACCTGAAACGCTTCGACGAGCCCCACAAGGCCATTCACGCGCTCGCAGCGAAGACCTTGGCGATGGTCACTGATGGCAAGAGGGAAGAGGCGTTGGCGTTGATCCAGGCTGCGCGCGAGACCGAGCTGAACGAGATGATTCAGCTCTTCGAAACCGCAAAGCACCTGGTTCAAGAGTCAACGCGGGAGATCCTGATCGTGCTACGCGGCGCGTCTCCCAAAGCGGGGCTGTGCGTCGACGCGATCGCCCGAGTGGGTGTGATCAATTCAGTGCAAGGCATCGCTCAGTCACCGGCGGGCGGTGGAGTGATCAACAACGTGGCTCAGGTCGGGGACGACGTCGTGATGTTGGTGGACGAGGAGTTCCTCGCAAACAGCTTCAGCTCCATCGGCGTCGCGTTCGAGGCTCAGAGCGCTGCTTAGCCATTGCCGTGCGGTGTGGGGACGACTCCCCCCGATGTGCCCGCCGACTGAGGGCGCCTCGCCCCAAGCCACGACGGCTCTTGCGCGGCGGGCGCTCAAGCTGAGCGTGCATCAGCTTTTTCTCACATAGAAAAGCCTCGCTAACGCTCCGCCCCGGCAAGGCCGGGCGTATACTCGCGTCTCGTCTCCGCGTGAGGATGGAGACAGCAGGAGGCAAGATGCGGCTCGGGCTTACCACGTTTGGCTTATGTGCGGTGATGTGCGTCGCCGGGATGGGATGCGGCGACGATTCTTCGAGCGGAGGCAGCGGAGGCAGCGCCGGTGCAGGCGCCAACGGCGGTTCCGGGAACTCCGGTAACGGCGGCTCTGGTAATGGCGGCTCGGGGAATGTCGGCAACGGCGGCTCTGGAACCGGCAACGTAGGCAACACCTTCACGGGTGGCGGTCCCGACGCTGGAAATCCGGATGGAAATGCGACGGTCCCGGCAGAGGGGCAAGCGGCGGATAGCTCGAACCCGACGAACGTGGTGGGCGACGGCACACCCGCGAGCTGCACCTCGGACGCGTTCATCAGCGCCGTCGAAGCAGGTGGCGTGATCACCTTCAACTGTGGCGACGATCCAATCACCATTCAGACCGATCGCACCGCGAAGATCTTCAACGACGCCTCTGACGACATCGTGATCGACGGAGGTGGCAAGGTGACGCTCAGCGGTGGAGGCACGCACCGCATCCTGTACATGAACACCTGCGACGAAGCGCAGCACTGGACCAGCTCGCACTGCCAAGATCAGGAGACCCCGCGGCTGACCGTGCAGAACATCACGATGGTCGAGGGCAACTCGACGGGCCAACTCGAAGAGGGCGGAGGTGGCGGCGCTATCTTCGTTCGTGGTGGTCAGTTCAAGGTGGTGAACAGCCGCTTCTTCAACAACACCTGCGACAGCACCGGGCCCGACTTGGGTGGCGCTGCGCTTCGAGTGCTGAGTCAGTACCAAGGCAGGCCCGTCTACGTCGTCCACAGCACCTTCGGTGGTGCCGACGGCTATGGGAACATCTGCTCGAACGGAGCCGGCCTCTCCAGCATCGGTGTCTCTTGGACGGTCATCAACAGCCTGTTCACTCACAACAAGGCGATTGGCAATGGGGCGAACCCGGCTCAATCCGGGACGCCTGGTGGAGGCAGCGGTGGCGCCATCTACAACGATGGCAACACCATGACGCTGACGCTCATGGGAACGAAGATCGAGGACAACGACGCGAACGAAGGCGGCGGGGCCATTTTCTTCGTCTCGAACGATCGCAGCGGTCACATGGTCATTCAGGACTCCACCCTGCGGCGTAACCCCAGCGGCAAGTTCGAGACTCAAGGCTTCCCCGGTATTTTCGTGTTGGCCGCCGAGGATCCCCAAGTCACGAACTCCACGATCGAGTAAAAGCAGCGGGCACATGACCCGCAGCGACACCATCGAGCTCCTCACCACCTACTATCAGCGCTTCAACGCCGCCGACTGGGCTGGCTTCCTCGACCTCTTGAGCGATGACGTGATTCACGACATCAATCAGGGGGGGAGGGAGCGCGGTAGGGCGGTGTTCGGCGCCTTCATGCAACGTATGGAGCGTTGCTACCGTGAGGAAATAAAGAGCATCGTCATTCTAGCCGACGACTCCGGGAAGCGCGCGGCGGTTGAGTTCGTCGTTCACGGTACGTACCTCAACACCGATGAAGGCCTGCCTGAGGCCACTGGGCAAACCTACGTACTGCCTGGCGGCGCGTTCTTCGAGATCGAAGCGGGCAAGGTGAAGCGGGTCACCAACTACTACAACCTCGAGGAGTGGCTGCGGCAGATCGGAGCGCCCACGTGAGCGATCTGGTTGTTCGCTCCTACGTTGGGGGCGCTGCCATGCGGGAAGCCCGAGATGCGCTGGCAGCGCTGCGCGTCTCCGTGTTCCGCGATTTTCCCTACTTGTACGAGGGCAGCCTGAGCTACGAGCTCGAGTACCTCGAGGTGTACTTTCGCTCCCAGGGGGCCTTCTCCGCGGTCGTTTGGCAGGGGGAGGAAGCCGTGGGGGCGACCACGATGCTGCCGCTCACCGACGCGGAGGCCGAGGCGCAAGAGCCCTTCCTCGAAGCCGGCTATGAGCGCGCGGAGCTCGCCTACTTCGGCGAGTCCGTGCTGCTGCGAGCGTTTCGTGGTCGCGGCTTGGGGGTGAAGTTCTTCGAACTGCGTGAGGCGCACGCGCGGTCGCTGGGGCTCAAGCTGGCGACGTTTTGCGCCGTCGACCGCCCTACAGACCATCCAGCGCGCCCCGCAGACTACGTGCCAAACGATAGCTTTTGGCAGCACCGGGGCTACCGCAAGGTGCCTGAGCTTCAAGCGAGCTTCAGCTGGCCCGACGTCGGAGAGACGGAGTCGACGTCGAAGAGCATGACCTTCTGGCTAAGAGAGTTGTAATCCGTGCGGAAATATTGCTCTAGCTTTACCCTCGGTGTTTTTCTCGCAGGGGCGCTGTGCGTTGCTTGCTCTGCCGCTCGGCCTGAACCGAGCGCCACACCCAGCGCAAGCACGTCTGAGCCCGTGAGTGCCCCGAGTCTTGCTGTGACCAGCGGGACCACGGACAGCCCAGCGCCAAGCGTCGCTCCTCCCCCCCAAAAAAAACCGGAGCCGGCCGCCCCTGAAGTTGCCCAGAAGGAGCTCGGGGTCGTTGAGCACTCCCTGGACAAGCCGGTCATCTCGCTTGCTCTCGGCAAGCCTCGGGTTGCCGCGCTGGTGAGTGAAGGCGAGCAGGTCACCCCGTGGCTCTTCGAGAACGGCAAGTGGCGCGCGATCGCGATCCCCGAGCGGCTCAAGGTGACCGCGTCTGATCTGAAAACCGCGCGGATATATTTTGGGCGCGACGACAAGCCGCGCATCATGGGAGCGCGGGAGGTAGAAGGTCAGGTGCGCCAGCTCTACCTACGCTACCGCGGTGGTGAGTGGAAGGTAGAGAAGGCCGAGATCGCGCGGCTCGCGAATGATCCGCCCGCTGCGATGTGGGGCTTGCTCGGACATGCGGATCCCGAGGTCGTCTGCAAGCACGGGGACCAGTGCATCATCAAGCGGCTCACTGGTTGGAAGACGATGGATGCCGGACAGAAGATGCCCCGCGTCGACCTCTCAGGAAAAGAGGCCTTCGCCCTGTATGACGACTCCGTTGCGATCCTGGACGGCCTCGCGTGGCGAGAGCTTGCGAAGGTCGAGGCACCGCGGGGGATGTGGGGCAACGCTGAAGAGTTCTGGATTAGCTCTGCAGCCAAGGCACCCAAGGTGTTTCACGGCAAAGCGGGCAAGCTCGATACGTTTCCGTCGCCCGTTTCCGCGCCCGGCGGCATGTGGGGCACTGGTCCCGCGGATGTTTGGCTTGCGGGGGCCGAAGGGCTCGCGCACTACGCGGGCGACGCGTGGGTTCGCGCCGCGGGGGTCACCGGGCCGCTCTCGGAGGTGTTTGGCCGGGATGGGGAAGTCTGGGCCGCCGGTGAGAGCGGTGTTTGGCTCGTCAAGCCTGCTTCGTCGTCTTGAGCAGTGACGCGAGCAGCGGGTCGACGAGGGCGCGTCCCTTGAGCTCGCCGAGCCATTCCTCGGGGATCTGCGCGTCCCCGTAGAGCACACCGGCGACTCCACCGGCGATGCACGCGGTGGTGTCGGTGTCCTCGCCCAGGGCGATCGCGCCGCGCACGACGTCCTCGTAGCTCGCCTCCGTCGCCAGCAAGTGCCGGGCCGCGCGCAGGGAATCCACGACATAGCCCGAACCGCGGATGGCTGCGTCTTCTTCCGGGCGGATATGAAATTCGAGTTCTTGCAGGTGCGGACTGTCCGCTGGGTAGAGTGCCCGCAGCTTGCTGATGGCGGCGGAGAACGCGGCCTCGCTTGGAACTCCGTTTAGCAACCCCCGCGCCCACAAGCAGTAGATCGCGCAGCAGACCTGGGACCGCGGGTGGGGGTGCGTGATGATCGACTGAGCTTGGGCATCGACCGCGAGCTGCGTGTCGTTGCCCTGGTGCCACAGCGCCAGCGGCAGGCAGCGCATGAGTGAGCCGTTGCCGTTGCCGCGCTCGTCGTTGCGCCCAGCTTCACTGAGCGGGACACCACGCCGAATCGCGTTGAGCGCACCAGACGTCTGCACCCCGACGTCGAACACCACGCCGTCCGGGGTCAGGTACGCGTCGTGATACCAGCGCACGCAGCGATCAGCGAAGTCGTTCAGCTCGAGGCGTCCCTGCTCGAGCAAGGAAACCAAGAGGCACAACGCCTGAGCGCCATCGTCGCTCCAAGTGCCTGGTGGCACGCCCTGATGCGCGCGCCGGAACGTCTCACCGCCTGGCAGTGTCGCCGGCGGGTTCATTGCGAGGGCGCTCTTCGGGGGGAGCTCCGACGCGGGATGAAACTCGTAGGGCACACCCAAGGCGTCTCCAACCAGGAGGCCGTAGATCCCGCCTCGCAGGCGCGCAGCTCGATCGATGCCAGTCACCTCACGAGCATACGTCGAGGTCACGCAGCTGTCGGGGTCAGTTCCACCACTGCTCGCAGTGGCCGGCCTTGCCGAGCGCGATGTGCCGTGGACGATCCCGGGTGTTGGGCCAGTTCACGAACAGCGACGCGCGGTCCTTGCGCCGGCAAATGCGGATCTTCTGGGTCGTGCCCTTCTTCATGCGGATCACGACGCTCGCGTACTTGCCGATTTGCGACGCACGGAACCAATCTTGCGTGTTCTTGCCGAGGTTCGTGTCGTCGTCGAAGCCGACGAAATCGCCTTCACACTTGATGCTGACCCACTCCCGCCAGACCTGCATGCGGCAGTTGTCGGGGTGCGAGTTCGCGCCTTGGGTGTTCACGAGCGGCGCGTTTGACCACTCGGCGACGCTTGGCGGGTTCGAGCGTCCGGTGGGGATGGGTGGAACCCCGTCCAGCCACTGATTGGTGTCTGTCTGGTCGAAGGCGGGCGCTTGCGCGACGGGTTGCGGCGCGGGCTGAACCGGAGGTGGCTGGGGCGCCGGGGCAGGCTGGGGCGCTGGTTGCTGAACGGGCGCTGGTTGCTGAACCGGTTGTTGCACGGGTTGCTGAACAGGGGCTGGCTGTTGAACCGGTTGCTGCACCGGGGTGGGCTGCTGCACCGGCACTTGTGCTTGGGCGATTGGCGCCTGCTCATTGCCTTGCGGAACCGGAACTTCCGGTTGGGCGGGAGTCGGCGCTTGCTCCTTGTTCTTGCACGCTAGGAGCGCGAGGAGCAGGAGCCCCAAGGCTGCAGGTCGCGATTGGCGAGCACGGGAGACAGGAGTCTTCATCGTGTCCAAGGATACGCCCAGCCGTCAGCTTCGAGAATCGGCCGATTCGCCGGGATGTGAGCTTTTTCCTAGAGTTCCAGACCTAGGCCGGGGGACCTATGTCGCTCTCCCCCACCAGCGCCCGTGGAGTAGCCAAGGCCCGCCCGGTTCGCGGGTACCATACCCCGGAGCTATGAACGGGACGCGCGCTGCAGGCTTGGTCGTTGGGGTGGGGATCGCCATCGGGTTCTTGTGGTTCGTCCTGCGTGGCGGACCCCCTGCGAGCCAGACTGATGCAAGTCAGGTGAAGGCCAGCGCTCACGCAACGTCCAGTTCGAGCGCCCCACGCGCCACCCTGGGCCCTCGAGCCAGCGTTGAGCCATCCGCTTCCGCTCCGCGCAAGCGCGGCGGGCGCGAGCGACGCGATGAGATGCGTCGACGCATCTATGAGGCATTTAAGCAAGCGCCACCGCCCGAGGCGCCGGCGCCCAAGCCGGCCAAGGCTGCGACAGCTCCCGCGCCTGCTGCCCCTCAGTCGGCGAAACCCAGGGGTACCTTGCCCAAAGGGTACATCCAAAAGCGTATCCGTGAGGATTTCATCCCCTTGGCCAAAGAGTGCTACGAGGCGGCGCTCGAGCGGGACCCCGACCTCGGAGGCAAGCTCACCGTGAACTTCGAAATCGTGGGCGATGAGTCCGTGGGAGGCATCGTCGAGTCTGCGGAGCTCGCGGAAGACAGCGAGATCCAAGATGAAGAGTTCATGTACTGCATGCGCGAGTCGATGCTCAGCATGACCTTCGAACCCCCGAAAGGCGGAGGTTCAGTCGGTGTGACCTATCCCTTCCTGTTCTCGAACGAAGATGGCGATTCTGAAGGGCCATCACGTTGAGCGAGCTGGTTGCCAAAGCAACATTGCGTTCCCGTGATAAAACGTCCGCGAGCCGATTTGGCTATTCTGGGCTGCGATTCGGGCACTGGCACCCTGGCCGGTGTGCCAAGTGCATGGTCCCCAAAGGGGACGAGCCGAACTATCGATTGTGAAGCTGCCACCTTTCTCGGATGATGCGCCGCGAGGAACCTGTATGCGTCGAATTATCCCTGTCATCGTTTTCAGCTTGGCTCTCCCCCTGGGTTGCGGCGGTTCGCCTCCGCCCGAGGCTCCCGAAGCCCCCGAGGCTCCCGAAGCCGCTCCCTCGGACATGGAGCCGGAGCCGCCCGAGTCGGTCGAGCCAGCCGCGGAAACGCCCGAAGAGCCGCCGGCGCCCGCCAAGTGGGCGGACATGAACATGGACCAGAAGAAGGCCCACATGATGAAGGTCGTCATGCCCACCATGGGCAAGGTCTTCAAGGACTACGACGCCAAGAAGTACGGCGAGTTCAGCTGCGTGACCTGCCACGGCCCCGAAGCCAAGGAAGGCAAGTTCGAGATGCCGAGCCCCGCGCTCCCCAAGCTCCCAGCGAAGGGCGACTTCGCCGCGCTCTCGAAGAAGCATCCGAAGGTCATGGAGTTCATGGGCAAGCAAGTCGTGCCCGAGATGGCCAAGACCCTCGACATGGAGCCCTACAACCCGGAGACCCAGTCGGGCTTCGGTTGTTACGGCTGTCATCAGAGCAAGTAGCTCTCAGCGCGCGTCGCGGAAAGCGGCGAGCCACGACCAGGCGCCGACCCCCGAATGGAGGTCGGCGTCTTGCTTTTGTGCTCGACGGGGGCGCCCGCTCTGCCGCTGGTGACATTTGGTCAACTGAGTTGACTGATCGGTTGGGGGTGAGGTAAGACTGTTTGGTCAACGAAATTGACTAGGGCGCGACGTGCCGCCCGACCAGCTCTCTGGAGGAACCATGCCTGTGATTCAAGCCCCTGAGCGATGCACCCACGAACTCCCGAACGCCCACTTCACCTCGCTGGCGACGCCGTCTCGAGGCACCCAGGAAACAGCGCTGTGGCGGGTGCAAATTCTCCCCAACACAGCTCCCACACCCCACGCCCTCACCCGAGAAGAGCTGTTTTACGTCATCGCGGGTGAAGCGAAGGTCGTCATCGCAGGAGAGACACATTCAGCGAAATCCGGTGACGTGATCGTGATCCCCAAGGACACGCTATTCGCCTTGGACAACGCCGGTAGCTCGACGCTCGAGCTGTTGTGTTGCTTCCCCGTTGGTGGACAAGCCAAGCTCGATGGCAAGACGTTTACACCGCCCTGGGCCGAGTAGGCAGCGCCGGCGCCGCGTAGTAAGAAGCTCGGAGTGTCCAAATCAGCCTCATCGACGAGCTACGGAGATCGCCAGGACGTCCCCATCGCCCGGCTGTGCGCCATGGCGTATCGCTCGTTGATCGACGAGCTGCATCAGCGCCTGGTTGCTCGTGGGTACAAGGACGTGAAGCGGTCCTACGGCTTCGTGCTACTTCCCGCACGGGAAAAGAACAAGACGGTCAACGACGTCGCGCTCGAAATGGGCTTCACGAAGCAGGCCGCCTCGAAGCTCGTCGAAGCCATGAGCGAGTCGGGCTACGTGAAGCTCGTGCAGAACCCTGATGACGCTCGCTCCAAGTTGCTGCGCCTCACGCCCAAGGGTGAGCGCTTGCTAGGCCACGTAGAGAGCATCTATCGCGAGCTCGAAGACGAGTGGGCTCAAGTGCTGGGCGCTAAGCGCTTGGAGGGGCTGCGCGGTGATCTCGAGCGCGTCCTCAGAGCGAGGGGCGAGGGGGCGCTGCCTGGCATTCGGCCCGCCTGGTAGCCCCCCGCTATCGGCTGCCGTACTTCATGAGCTCCATGCGTGCGATGAGCCCGCGGTGCACGGCGTCCGGACCATCGGCGATGCGCAGCACACGTCCAATGGCGAACAACGCGGTCAGGGGCACGTCTTCAGACACGCCCGCGCCACCAAATAGTTGAATCGCTTCGTCCGCGACCTGCTGCAGCACGTTGGGGGCCACGACCTTGATCGCGCTGATCTCCGTGAGCGCGCCTAGGGCGCCCACGTCATCTAATTTCCATGCGGCATACAGCGTCAGCAGGCGCGCCTGATCGATCGCGATGCGCAAGTCCGCGATGCGCTCGCGGTTCCCTCCTAGGTTGATCAGCGCTTTGCCGAACGCCTCGCGCTGCATCCCGCGCTCGATCATCAGCTGGAGCGCTCGCTCTGCGGCGCCGATGCAGCGCATGCAGTGGTGGATGCGACCAGGGCCAAGGCGCCCTTGAGCGATCTCGAAGCCGCGCCCGGGACCAGCGATCAAGTTGGCCTTGGGGACGCGCGCGTTCGTGAACCAAATCTCCCCGTGCCCGTAAGGTGCGTCGTACTCGCCGAACACGGGAACCATGCGCTGGATCTCGACCCCGGGGGTGTCTAGGGGCACCAGTACCATGCTGTGACGCGAGTGGCGATGAGCGCCCGAGTCGGTGACGCCCATGAAAATGACGACCCGGCAGTTCGGGTGACCGATGCCGGTCGACCACCACTTCTTGCCGTTCAGGATGACCTCGTCGCCCTCGACGACTGCCGTTGCGGCCATGTTCGTCGCGTCGGAGGACGCGACGTCGGGTTCGGTCATGCAGAACGCCGAACGGATCTCCCCCTTCAGGAGCGGTTCGAGCCATTCGGCCTTTTGCGCTTCGCTGCCGTACTTCGCCAGCACCTCCATGTTCCCAGTGTCTGGCGCGTTGCAGTTGAAGACTTCTGGCGCGAGAAAGCTCCGGCCCATCTCCTCCGCGAGCGGCGCGTACTCCACGTTGGACAACCCTGATTCCTCGGGGAGAAACAGGTTCCACAGGCCCGCTTCCCGCGCCTTACGCTTCAGGACCTCTACCGCGGGCGGTACGCTCCACTTTCGCCAGTCACCGTGGCGCTCGCGATTCTCCAGCAGTTCGCGCTCTATCGGCTCAATCTCGTCCTGCACGAAGCCCTTGATGCGATCCCGGAGCTCGGAGGCCTTGGTGCTCAGCTGGAAGTCCATGCCCGTTTGTCGCATTGGCGGGACCGAGACTCAATCCCGTAGTGTCTTTTGCGGCGAATCCTCAAGCGGGAATCAGTTTATTACCCCACGGCAAAGCTTGCAGTGGGAGCTTCCCTGGGGGACCTCTACTGGCGGATTTCGCTTGCGGCGGTGCGGGGCCGTGAGACACTCAGCACCGAGATGTTGGGGGTCGGACAGGCAAAGGCTGAAACAGCAACCTTCGCTCCACTCTGGGCTGTCACTCTCAGCGCGGGCCCTGTGACCGCTCTGTGCGCGCGTCGCTTGGGGCGCCGATTCGAGGTCGCTGTGGGTACGGCGTCCGGAGAGGTTGCACGCATCTCAGGCGGCGAGGTCGTGAACCGGGGGCAGCGGCACGCGGGCCGAGTGCGCTTCGTTCAGCACGGAACCAACGCAGAAGACACCTCGGTCTACAGTGGGGGGGATGACGGGCGAGTCTTCTCCGACGACCGGCTGCTCTGGAAGCACACCGGCGGCGTTTGTGCCGGTGTGATGACTCCCCACGGCTTGCTGACCAGCGGTGCGGATGCGCGGGCCCGCTTGGGGACTGCAGACCTGAAGAAGCCTGCGTCGAAGAAGTTCGGTTCGCGCCCGCTCACGGCCCTCGCGTTGCTCGAGGACGGAAGGGTCGTCATGGCAGCGACCGGAGGCTGGCTACGTGTGCTCAGCTTGCCCGCGCTGACGGTTGAGCGAGACTTCAGGTTCCAGGCGGCGGGCAGCGTCATTGCCCTCGCGGCGCTCGAGGCCGGAGAGTTCTTCGCGCTGACCCTGCACGGAACCTCATGTTGGGACCTGAGCTTCGAGGAGTGGCAGGCGGAGCGGACAGCGAGCTATCAGGAGCTCCAGAGCAGCATCAACCGTGAGTGGACTGCTTGCGCTGGTGGGGCCGCTGGGTTGATGTATGCGACGGAAGGGGGCGTCGAGTGGGCTGACAAGGGCTTTCTCCCCAGCGAACCTTTGCCAAGCGCTATCGCTGGTGTGGAGCGACAGATCTTCCTCGGCACTCCCCAGGGAGAGGTGCGGGCGTTCGAGTACCAGGGTTAGCCCGACGCGCCAGGTCGGTGCGTTCAATGGCTCGCGCGTAGATCGTGGTGCGTACCGGGGAGCCGGGTAGGCTGTGGCTCTGTGGGACGCTCGAAGCCCGAATTCAGTCAGCTGAGCGGTGGTGTGCGTCTCGGGCGAGGCTTCTACCGGCGTCATGGCTGGGAGTGCGACGCTGGGAGCGGGCGCCAGGAGCCGCGCGGAGTGGTCGACTCTCTCGAGGACCTGCGGCAACCTGCGCTCGCGACGCATAGCGTGCATCCCAGCGTCCGACGTTTCTTCGAGGATACAGCGGGCCTGGAGCTATTCGTGGAGAGCCACTGGCGAGGACCGTTCTTCGTGCTCTGGCTCCTGGTGAGGCCTTTGATGGCCTGGTTTGGTCAGTTCGTGTTGCCGGTGCGTCGCGCTCGGATCCTGACCCGTTGCTTCTGCCTCGACGTGGCGGCAGACGGGCGCAGCGACGTACGTGGCATCGAACGTTACTATGCGGAAACGCAGCAGGCGTTCCAGGTGGCCGCGTATGCCACCTGGGAGCATGCTGGCATTCACTACATGCACGCGAGCTTCCCGATGCCATTTGGCCAGATTGCGGGTCTCTTGCGCCTCGACCCGCTGCTTGCAGACAGTAACGGGCGACTGGGTGTCGCGCTGACTTCCAAACGTCGCCGAGGGCACCCGGAAGATCGCGCACGGGTGTGGGCGTTGATCGGGCGAGTCGCCATTCCATCACCTTTTGGGGAACGGCTGAGCCTGTGGGCGCCCGGCGCGCCGGACTGCAGCGTGCCTGCGAGCCCGCGTTGCCCTGACGCGACGATCTTGGGCTGCCACGAGCAGAGCCTGTTCGGGCTGCGTTTCGTGCGCCACTACTACTGGTTTCGACCGCTCGCAGGATCCCCCGAGCCGAGCTCAGCGCCACGCAGCGTGAGGGGGTAGCTGTCGTGAGCCTCGATGGCGAAGGAGAAGCTGACATTTGCCACGCGGAAACAAATCGGTGCGGTCAAGTCGGCAGAGTCGCCGAGATAGCGCCGTGCGGCTTCTGAGTGCACGCTGCCCGTCATCGGTTCGCAGGCGTCGATGGGGATCCCCAGATCGATCTCCTGGCGCGAGATGCGCTTCTTGAGTGGCTGACTCGACATCGCGCGGTCTTGAGGCACGCAGTACTCGAGGAAGGCGCGGAACGTCGGCCAGCAATCAGCCCAGGGGCCTTCCCATGTGGGTTCTTCTGCCGGGCTGAGCGAGAGCCGAGCGTCGGGGGCAGAGCCCGTCCCCGGATCGAGCTCGACCTGGAGCGCGGTGTCGGCCTGGCGCACTTCTGCCTGCTTCAGCACGTGCATGGGCATGCCTTCAGTGAGCAAGCGCGCGGCCAGCGCAGGCAGCGCGGCGTCGATGGCGTTGGTCAGGAAGTAGATCCCGCGGTAGTCCGTGCGCGGGTCGTAGACATGGACGCGCCAGTTCGTCTGAACGGGGTTGGGCATGAGCTTGCGCAGTGGACCCATGAAGGCGAAGCCGAAATGTCCGTGCTGATACGTGAGGAACGTAAACAGCGCATACTCACCCCCCGATCCCAGGCGTTGAAGCTCTAATCCGTGGGGAACCAAACGTTTGGCGTCGCTGGCGCGCATCAGGTAATTCACGTAGACCACGTTGGTGATCTCGCTGCGCATCTCCGCCTCCGGCAGTGGCTCGAGCAGCGCGCCAAAGAAGCGCGAGTTCGCGAGCCAGTTGGCCACCCACGCTACCGGGCCGCGCCCTGGGTAGCGCCAGCGCGCGAGGCGACCGTGGGGCTCGTCCGGGCGCGCTCGAAGCAGCACGCGCTCCGTCACCAACCCAAGCCACACCTGGAGTAACGCAAAGCCAACGGCGTTCGCCGCGGAAATGAACTGGGGGCTCGGACGCACGCTCTGAGGCAGCACCGGAGAGCTCGCCGCGATACCCATCGCGAGCCAGAGCGGAACGCTCAGCACGCTGAGCAGCCGCGACCAGGTCCCAGCACGCGCGAAGCAGTAGGTCCAGCCGAGCGCTGCGATCGTGTAACAAACGGCGCCCCAGCCCGCGGTGAGGGGAAACAGCTCGCGCTCCAGGGCGAAGTAGGCGACGCGGTCGGTCTGCGCCAGCTCGACACCGCGGGTCACCCACACCGTCTGGGCGTATTGATCGGGAAGCACCGCGAGAAGCGTGAAGAGCAGCACCCACGCCGTTCCCAATTTGGGCAACCAGCGCGTGCGCAACATCGCGATCGCCATCCACAGGTCGATCGCCGCACACAGTTGCCAGGGCAGCCAGCCCAGGCGGAAACGCCAGGGGTGAGCCGCGATGGTCGCGACGCGCACAGCCGAATCTGGCTCGCTTCCGCCGGGGAGCGTGGGCAACAAGAGCGCTGCCATGCTGATCAGCGCGAGGCCATGAATCAGGAAATTGGCCAGCAGCGCCCACTCCAGCGCGCGCTCGCGGCTCGAGTAGCTGGCAGACTTCCCTCCAGGCTGTGGCATCCTTGCCGAGGATAGGCGCCGCGCGCCAGCTGAACAATGAACCCCAACGCCGTGCGCCCTTGGCGAATGGGGACGAGTGCCTTAGGGATAGCCCGCAGCGGTCCGTAGCGCACTGAAGCGGGGGGCGAGACCGTTTCGCGACCTTAGACTATGTCCTCCTCGACCCCCCGTCAGACCCATCGCCCCGCCACCGTGGTGGCGCTGCTCTTCGCGCTCTTCATGGCGGCGATGGAGATGACCGTCGTCTCCACGGCGATGCCGACGGTGGTCGGCGATCTCGGCGGGATCCGGCTCTACTCGTGGGTGTTCACCGCCTACATGCTCGCTGCGACGGTCACGGTGCCGATCTACGGCAAGCTGGCGGATCTCTACGGCCGGAAGCCGATCATCCTGTTTGGTGTCGCGGTGTTCTTGGTTGGCTCCGTCGCGAGTGGCCAGGCGCGTAGCATCGAACAGCTGATCGCGTTTCGAGCGCTTCAAGGCCTGGGCGCCGGCGCCATGCAGCCGATCACGATGACCATCATCGGCGATCTCTTCGACGTCGAGCGGCGCGCCAAGATCCAAGGCCTGTTCGGCGGGGTGTGGGGCGCGGCGGGCATCATCGGGCCGCTGCTCGGCGGCTATATCGTCAGCGCGCTCTCGTGGCGCTGGGTGTTCTACATCAACGTGCTGCCTGGCATCGTCTGCATGGCCGTGTTGGCTTTCGCGTACCATGAATCCGTAGAGAAACGGAAGCGGGTGTTCGACGTCGCGGGGACGCTGGTGCTCACGGCGATCTTGCTGCTGCTCCTGGCTGGTAGCAGCGGCAGCGCCGGCGGCGTGGTGATGCTGGGCATCGCGGGTGTGTTGACCGCGATCTTCATTGGTATCGAGAAGCGGGCAGCGGAGCCGATGTTGCCCATCGACTTGTTCAGTCGCCGTGTGATGGCGGTGGCCACGGTGCTTGGCACCTTGCTCGGCGGCGCGATGATCGCGACGGTCACCTTCGTCCCGCTCCACGTGCAGGCGGTGCTCGGGGGCTCCGCAAAGGAAGCTGGGCGCGCGATCACCCCGATGCTGATCGGTTGGCCGGTGGCCAGCGCAATCAGTGGGCGCCTCTTGGTCAAGGTTGGCTTCCGTCCCTTGATCTTGACCGGGCTCTGCGTGCTGACGGTCACCAGCATCGGGCTCGCGTTGGTCCTCTCCCCCGAGCTCAGCCTCACCTGGATCAGCTTGGCCACGGGCTTGTTCGGCGTCGGCATGGGGCTCGCGAATACCGCGCTCATCATCGCGGTTCAGTCGTCGGTTGCGTGGAAGCAGCGGGGGGTCGCAACCGCGAGCACCATGTTCTTCCGCACCATCGGTGGCACGCTCGCGGTCGGGGCGCTGGGGGCGGTGATCGCCCGTGAGCTGGCGAAGACTCCGGGGGTTCCCGTCGAAGCAGCGAACGCCTTGCTGGGGCCGGAGCATGGCAAGAACTTGGCACCTGAGGTTTTGCACAGCCTCGCCTGGGCGCTCGAAGACGGCCTGCACACCGCGTTCTGGGCGATCGCCGTGCTTGCGGTCATCGCGGCGGTTTCAGGCCTATTTTTCCCGCGTATCGCCGTCGCGGATCACGCGGAAGCCGAGGTGCGTCCGCAGCCGGATCCACGGCCACAGCCAGATCCACAGGCCGCGCTGCCCTCTTCGCCAACTGCGGAGTAAGTTTTAGTAACTGGCGAGCGTGCCGATATGACAAGCTGAGGCTTGTCTCAGTGATCTCGACTACTCCAGCGTCCAAGCTGCCTACTTTTCCGCGAGTCAAAGCCTACATCGACGCTTTGCCGGAAGGCTGGGACTGCTGTCCCACCTATCACGCCAAAGGAGCCTTGTTGCTCCACTGCCTCGAGGTGAAGCCCCTCGCTGAAAGCTCCGAAATGCCGAGCCAGCTCCAGCGGGTGCTCCGGCAGCCGCCGCTGGCTAGCGAGTGGATCAGTGAGGCAACCTACTGCGCGGTGAACCTGGCCATCGCCGACCACTACCACTTGGACGAAACGGGCTTTCGCCAGTTTTACTACGACGTGATGAGCCGGATGGCGACCAGCCGCATCTATCAGCTGCTGTTCGGATTCGTCACCCCGGATACGCTGCTCGGGGCAGCGGCACGCTACTGGGGACGCTTTCACCAGGGCGTCAGTCTCCGTGCGGTGCCTCGGGGAAATGACGGCATCCTGTACACGGTGACCTGGCCTACCGGCTTGGTGCCCGAGCTCGTCGCCCACGGTTACGCGGGTGTCTTTGAGCGCGTCGCGGAGCTCTCCAGGCGCGGCAAGCCTCGCATCGAAATCGTACAGATTGGGGCCAGTGGGGCCGCCTATCGCCTGCATCAGAGCTGAACGGAGTCAGATCTACCGGCCTTTTTTGGGGGAGAGGTGCTCCGTCATGCCCTGCGGCTGCCCCCTGACAGCGTCCTGTCGGGAGAGCCTATGCGAGGTGACATTGGGGCTTTCATAAGCTGCGCTCGGGGGCTACGTACAGCGGCGGAGGCGAGATGTCTGACGCGACTGTTACGTTCTATTCCAACCCCCGCTCACGAGGGCGCACGATCCACTGGATGCTCGAGGAGGTCGAGGCGCCGTACGACGTCAAGCTCCTGCGCTTCGACAAGGGCGAGCACAAGACACCGGAGTTTCTCGCGCTGAACCCCATGGGCAAGCTGCCCACGATCGTGCACCGCGGTGTGGTGGTGACGGAGAGCCCTGCGATCTGCGCCTACTTGGCGGATGCTTTCCCTGCGGCAAAGCTTGCGCCTGCTGTGGACTCGGCGGAGCGCGGCGCCTACTACCGCTGGCTGTTCTTCGGCAATGGCTGCCTCGAGACCGCGATGGTCGACAAGGGCCTGAATCGCCCTGAAGTGGAGCGCAAAGGGGCGCTTGGCTATGGCAGCTTTGGTGACACCATCAACACCCTTGAGCAAGCACTCAGCCAGGGACCGTACTTGCTGGGCGAGCACTTCACCGCGGCGGACGTTTTCATGGGCTCGGCGCTCGGCTGGGGAGCGATGGTTGGTACCATCGAGCCCGGCAAGGTGTTCGGCGCCTACCTGGCGCGCCTGACGGAGCGCCCCGCCTACAAGCGGGCCCAAGAGAAGCTCGCAGAGCTAAGCAAGCAACTCGAAGGCTGACGTGAACCAGGCGGGGGACAGCGCCGCCGAGCTCACTCGGGGCTCGGTGTTTCGCATCGCTTGGCCAATCATCTTGGCCAATGCGGCGGTGCCTCTCCTCGGTATCGCGGACACTGCGGTGATCGGCCATGTTGGCACCACCTCGGCGCTCGGCGCGATCGCCCTCGGGGCGTTGATCTTCAGCTTCGTCTATTGGTCCTTCGGCTTCTTGCGCATGGGCACGACGGGGTTCGTCGCGCAGGCTGACGGCGCCGGTGAGCCGGCGGAGGTGCGAGCGGTGCTCGGGCGCGCGCTGTTGCTCGCAGGGCTGATTGGCGTTGGGTTGTTGCTCCTGCAGTGGCCGATCGCCCAACTGGCGTGGGCGGTATTCAGCGCCAGCCCGGAGGTCGAGGGCGAAGCCGCTCAATACTTTGCCGCGCGGATTTGGGGTGCGCCGGCTGCTCTCGGCACCTTCGCGCTGATGGGTACCTTGATCGGCCTTGGCAAGAGCCGGCAGCTGCTCGTGCTTCAGCTGCTGCTCAACGGCTTGAACATCACCCTCGACGTCACCTTCGCTGGCGTGCTCGGCTGGGGCGTCCGAGGTATTGGGCTCGGCACTGCAGTTGCAGAGTGGGTGACCCTGCTGGCGTCGTTCTGGACCGTGCGCTCCTTGCTCAAGGCCCAACACAGCGACGCTGAAGCTTTCTGGTCCAGGGCGCGCATCCTCGACCGAAGTCGCCTCGCGGAAATGTTCAAGGCGAACGCGGACATCATGCTCCGCACCCTCTTCTTGCTCGGTGGCTTCGCGTGGTTCACCGATCGCAGCGCGAAGTTCGGCGACACGAACCTGGCGGCGAACCACGTGTTGCTCGAGCTCGTGAGCTTTGCTGCCTTCTTTTTGGATGGCTACGCATTCGCGGCAGAGTCGTTGGTGGGGCGCGCGATTGGGGCTCGCTCGCGCCGACGCTTCGACGCCGCTGCGTTGCGTTCGAGCGAGCTAGCGCTCGTTACCTCGTGTGCGCTGGCAGCAGCGTGCTGGCTTGGTGGTGAGCTGGCTGTGCGGTCGTTGACCAACATCGAAGAGGTGCGGCGCACCGCGGCGACCTTGGTCCCCCTTGCGGCGCTCTACATCTTGCTCTCCTTCGCGGCCTTTCAGCTGGACGGCATCTTTGTGGGGGCAACTCGCACCCGGCAGATGCGCAACGCGTCGGTGATTTCCATGTGCGTTTTCGTGGGCTCGAGCTGGCCCATGATGCAGCACTACGGCAACCGCGGCCTATGGTTCGCCTTCATTGGCTATGTCGTCATCCGCGCCGTTTCACTCGGCGCCTACCTTCCGGGCTTGCGCCGCGCAATCGACGATCGAAGCGATTGCTCCGCGGCAAACAGCCTCCTAACCTAGCCTCGCTTTTCCCGGCCCTGCCGGACTTCTTTGGCTGCAGGTCAGCCCGTCACAACACAACAAGGTCATAGGGGTTCCCATGTACAAGCTACATTTCCATCCGTTTTCTCAGCACTCACGCCGCGTCGTCGCGTTGCTCAACGCCGCCGGCATCGAGCATGAGCTCGCCATGGTGGATCTCATCAAGGGTGACAACATGCAGCCGAGCTATCTGGCGCTGAACCCGAACCACAAGGTGCCCACGCTAGAAGACGGCGACTTCAGGCTCTACGAGTCCAACGCGATCTTGCGCTACCTGTGTGACAAGCACGACCTCAGCGACTGGTACCCGAAGGACCTCAAGCAGCGCGCCCTCGTGGATCAGTGGCTCGACTGGAACCAGACGCGCTTGGCAGGCCCCGTCTTCGACGTCGTCTTCAACAAGATGTTCGCCGGCGACAAGGCTGACAAGGCAGCCATCGAGCGTGGCGAGAAGACGCTGGTCGAGCTCGCCAAGATCCTCGACGACGCACTCGCCGGAAAGTCGTTCCTGGTTGGCGACAAGCCCACGATCGCGGACCTCTCCGTGGCGTCGAATGCGACTCAGCTCCAGATCGGTCAGTCGCTCCCAGCGGGCGCGAACATCGGCGCTTGGCTTGGGCGCGTGATGGAGATCGAGGGGTTCCGTAAGGCGATGCCGCAGATGTGAGCTGATGGGCCCGAGC
>JACKEB010000023.1 GCA_020633205.1 Polyangiaceae bacterium | reverse complement strand
GACGAAGTCACCGTTCGAAATATCCACCTGGCCGCCGCCGAAGGTCTTGGCGAAGACGCCACGTTTCACGCTTTTCACAATCTCTTCGGGATCATGCGGTCCCGCGGTCAGGACCGTGTTGGTCATGCGAGGCATCGGGGCGCAGGCGAAGCTCTCACGTCGGCCATTTCCGCTGGGGTCCAGCTTGAAATGTCGCGCGCTCAGGCGGTCGTGCATGTAGCCCTTGAGGATGCCGTTCTCGATCAAGACGTTCTTCCTCGGTGCGTTGCCCTCATCGTCGATATTGATGGAGCCTCGGCTTTCGAGGAACGTGGGATCGTCGACGACGGTGCAAAGCTCGCTAGCCACCACCTCACCCACACGACCACTGTAGTTGCTCGTGCCCTTGCGGTTGAAGTCGGCTTCGAGCCCGTGCCCGACCGCTTCGTGGAGCAAGATGCCGCTATCTCCCGGGGCCAACACGACTTCCATCTGACCTGCAGGTGCCGCGCGCGCGTCGAGCATGGTCAGCGCCTGCTTCGCCGCAATTTCCGCATGTTTCTCGGGGCTCTGGGCATCGAAGTAGGCAAGGCTCATGCGGCCACCGCCACCACTACGACCCGCTTCGCGCTTGCCCTCGGACTCGGCAATGGCGCGCACCCCGAAGCGCATCAGCGGCTGAACGTCATACGCCATGCGACCATCGCTGCTGGCGATCAGCACGGCGCGGATCTCCTCCACATACGAGGCCTCAGCCTTGATGATGCGTGAGTCGAAGCCGAGCGCGGCGGCGCTTGCGCGCTCCAGTAGTGCACGCTTCTCGGTTCCGGGTTGATCGATCGGGGGAGAGGAGAGCTCGTAGCGATGCGGAAGGTCGAGGCGAGCCAACGCGACCGTGTGTGAACCGCTGCCACCCGTCGCGATGCGGGCCGCTGTCTCCGCCGCGCGCTTCATCGCCTCCCAAGTCAGGTCCTCGACGTGGGCATAACCGGTTGCGTCGCCCCGCTGCACCCGCACTCCCATACCGAGGCTTACCGATCGCGACGCGCTCCGGGTGATCCCTTCCTCGAAGGAGATCGCGCCGCCCGCGCGATACTCGAAGAAGAGGTCCGCGTAGTCACCGCCGTGCTGCAAGGCGACGGCCAGGAGTCGCTGACAAATCTCGGGGTCGATACCTGCGGTGCCGCCCGGTGCAAAAGGGGCGCGGTAGGTTTGGCTCTCGGTCATTCTGAGTCTCGGTCCTCTCGAGCGGGTTGCTCGGTTGGGTACTGTCCGCAGTCATGCTGCGGCGCGTGAGGCACAACTACGAGACCATGCTGCCGCTTGCGATGAGCCGCAAGGGGCGCGCACCCACGGAGCAAAGCGGGTCGAACCACTGCACACTCAAGCAGTGCAAGGAGCGCAGCCGAATTGTCACTCGTTCGCGCCTCCCGGGCGCGAATTGGGTGACTCCCCACGTTCGCCGGAAAAAGACTGGGCGCGGGACACAGCATGCAACGTTGCCGTCGCCGCCTTGCCGTCGCCGCCTTTGATGTTGAATAGTCCGCCCCATGACTGGACTCCCCTCGATTCTGATTAGCGCCCACGTGATCGGCGACCTGCTGTGGATCGGCTCGATTTGCGCCACTGCGTTGATCCTCGGGGACTCCTCGGCAGATCCGAAAGAACGCGGGAGGGTCGCCTACCTGGTCTACCAACGTCTCGCGAATCCCGGCTTCATTCTGGCCTTCGTCGCTGGTCTGACGCAGCTAGTCATGAACACCCAACACTACTTCGTGGCCACCAAGTTCATGCACGGGAAGCTGCTCTTCGCGTTCATCGTGATTGGCCTGCATCACGTGATTGGGGCCCGCGCGAAGAAGATGGCTCAAGGCAAGCTGAGCGATCCGGGCCCCGCTCCGATGATGGGCTGGGGCGTGTTGGTGCTGGCTGCGCTGACCGCGGTCTTTGCGGTGTTGAAACCCTTCTGACTCGCACCGACGCCCCCGACTCAACAACGCACGTGTGCGATGACTGGAAACGAGGGCTGGTCGGGCGAGTGTGCTAAACCAAGAGGCTCGCTTGACCCTGCCGGGCGTGGGGTCGTAGCATTTCGAGCGTTCCCAGATTCCCCTGCAGGAGCGCGGGAATCACCCCACTCGCACCAGCTCGGCGCGAGACCTGCACACACGATCGCGCGCACCACCCCGGAGCGCGACGAGGAGCAACCTAGAGGCCGTGGCCCTCGACCGCGAGAAGACTCTCCAGACTGCCCAGAAGTACGTCGACAAGAAGAAGTACGACCGGGCAATCGAGGAGTATCAGAAGATCGTTCAAGCCGATCCGAACGACGCGCGCACGTTGCTCAAGATCGGCGACTTGCAGGCCCGCATGCAGGCCTATGCAGAAGCGATCGCGACCTACGATCGAGTTGGGCAGTACTACTCCCAACAGGGCTTCGCGCTGAAGGCGATCGCTGTCTACAAGCAGATCCGCGAGCTGGTGCAAAAGCACGTACCGCAGCTAGCTGATCGCTACGGGCACATCGTCCCCAAGCTCGCGGAGATCTACACGCAGCTCGGCCTGACCAGCGACGCTCTCGCGGCCTACGACGAAGTAGCCACGCGCCTCCAGCGAGGAGGCCGCGACCGCGACGCGATCGAAGTCTTCCGCAAGATGGTCAGCTTGGATCAAACCAATCCACTGCCCCACTTGCGGCTCGCTGAAGCGTGCTGCCGCGTGCAGTCTCTGGACGAAGCCATCGAGTCGTTTTGGACTGCTTCCCAGCTGCTGCTCGAGCTCCGGCGGCGAGATGACGCGCTCAAGGTCGTGGAGCGCATCCTCCACTTCCGCCCGGAAACAAAGTACGCTTTGGTCGCGGCCGAGCTGTACATCGAGCGCGGTGGCCAGCAAGACGGGCTGCAGGCGCTCGCCAAGCTCCAAGCGGCTTTCCAAAAGGAGCCGCGAAACCTCGACATCCTCTCGCTGCTGGCCCGGGCGTTCACGCTGATTGGGCAGGGTCCCAAGGCAATCGAGGTGTACAAGGAGATGGCGCGCATCGCGCGCGACCAGAACAACGCCCAGCTATTCCGCGAGCTCCTGGATCACCTGTTGAGCGTCGCGCCCAACGACGAAGGCGTGGCAGCTCTGCAGCGCCTCGGTCAGCCCGCCGCTGAGACGCAACCGGGCCCCGTCTCGGTGGAGAGCGTGTCTGACGCTGAGGTTGAGTCGGTCCCTGAATACAGCGCTCCCCCGCAACAGCAATACCAGGACCATCGTCAGCCGCAGTACAGCGCGCCTGACGTGGTGGTCGTGGACGAGGCACTGGAGGCGGCCGAAGAGCTCATCGATCCGGACTCGGTGGACGCGCGCGGTCACGTGCGCAAGGCGCTCGTCGACGCTGAGAGCTTCCGCAAGCTGCGTCTCTACTCGAAGGCGCTCGAGACCTTGCGCATCGCCCTCGAGATTGATCCGCGCGGAATCTCGATCCGCGAGAAGCTGCGCGACATCCTCTGGGAGTCCGGTGATCGGGACTCGAGCATCGGGGAGATGATCACGATCGCAGCGATCCACCAGGACGAGGGTCGACCGGAGCTCGCCGAAGCGCAGCTATACGCAGTGCTGGAGGCCGAGCCGGAGCACGTCGTCGCCAACCAGATGCTGGCCGATCTGGGAGCATACGGCGGCTACGCACAGGAATACGCCGGCTACTCCGAGCATGAGCAACCCACCGGGCACTACGCAGAGCAAGGCTACGAGCAGCAGTACGCCGAGCAGCAGTACGCCGAGCAGCAGTACGCTGAGCAAGGCTACGAGCAGCAACAGTATTCGGCAGAAGCAGGCAACCAGGAGTACTACGAACAGGCCGAGTACTACGAACAGACCGAGTACCAGTACGAGCAGCCACAGCAAGCCTATCAAGCTCCGCAGGGATACGAAGGGCAACAAGCGTACGACCCGAACGAACCGCTGCCGTCCTACGACCTGGAAGAGATCGGCGCCTCTGAGGCGTTGGCCAACGACCGGCCGCTCCAGCCTCCAGTAGGCTTCGAGGCGGTCGACGATCCCTTCGACGACGCACCGCTGCCGAGCTTCCCGCTCACCGCAGAGGAAGAGGACGACGACTTGATGGCGGGCCTCGGCCCCGCAAGTTCCGACTACGCGTCGGGCGGCGACTTCGCGCCGGTGGACTACACGAACCGTGACGCTCAACCTCAGTTCGACGCGGGCGCAACCGTCGTCGACTTGGATGCGCAGTTCTTGGCTCAGGTCGATCAAGGCGCGGCGAGCAGCGTCGATTTCGACGACATCGAAGAGCTCGACGACGACGACCTCGAAACCGCGTCCCCGCCTGACGTGGAGCCGATGAGCGCTGCGGCCGACTCAGGTCAGAGCGAGCTCATCGAAGAGGTGCTCGACGAGGCGGAGTTCTTCGCAGCGCGTGGGCTGTGGGAGGACGCGAAGGCGATCGTCGAAGACCAACTTCGCCGAGTCCCGGGCCACCCGCTGTTGCTCGAGCGGCTGCGGGAGATCGAACTCGCCATCGAAGCGCAGACGGACACCGAAAGCGGAGCCCGAGAGCGCGCACCGCTCTCTGAGTCACCCGAAGACAACGCCTTCGACATCGCGGCCAGCCTTGGCGCACTAGACGAGCTCGAGGAGGCGGCTCCGCCAGAGAGCCGAGCGTTCTCCCACCACGACGACGTCGACGTCGATCAGGTGTTCGCCAAGTTCAAAGAGGGTGTTCGCGCTCAGGTGAGCGACCAAGACAGCGCCACGCACTACGATCTTGGTGTCGCCTACAAGGAAATGGGTCTCCTCGCCGACGCGATTGGTGAATTCGAGTTAGCCTCGCGAGATTCCATAAGGGAATGCATGTGTTACGCGATGATCGGAATGATCCACCTGGAGCAGGGGGATCTCGACCGCGCGGCCGAAGCTTATGTGCGTGGACTTGCTGCCCAGAACAAGACCGTCGAACAGGAGATGAGCCTGTATTACGACCTGGGAAACGTCTACGAAATGAAGGGGAGCGCGGCCGAGGCCGTCTACTACTTCGAGAAGATTGCGCGACGTGATCCTGGGTACCGCGATGTGAAGGAGCGCATCGAAGCCCTAAGGCCTCAGCAGCCCACCCGTGCTACGGCTGCTCGTGCGGTGAACGACGATGAGGAGTTCGATCGCGTGTTTGACGACCTCTTTGAAAGTAAGTGACCGATGCGTGCTTGGACCCTTCTGCTTATTCCCTCCGCTCTGATCCTCAACGCCTGTGCAACTGCAGATGATCCTTCGGTTGGGGTCGGCGGAACCAGCAACGCAGGACAAGGCGGAAGCGGTGCGGTCGCAGGCTCCGCCCAAGGCGGGACCGATCAGGGTGGGACTGACCAAGGCGGCGCAAACCAAGGTGGAACCGACCAGGGTGGAACCGGCAACACCGCGAGCGGTGGCAGCTCTGGTTCCGCGGGGAACGGCGGCACGGCGGCAGGCGGCGCGGGCGGCAGCTCCGGCTCAGCAGGCAGCTCGGGTTCCGCAGGGAGTTCCGGCACAGGTGGTAGCTCGGGATCGGCAGGCAGCTCGGGCTCCGGCGGAACATGCACCTCGCCTTCCGGCCTAGGCATTTGCGACACCTGGACTTCAAGCGGCTCTCAGTGTGGCTGTGCGGCTGGTCAGATGTGCCAGATCCGGCAAGCGGACGGGACGAGCGCGTGTTTCTCACAGGGAACCGCGCTGCCGTACAACGCGTGTTCGGCACCCGCGGATTGCCAGGCTGGGTATGACTGCGTCGGCGGTTCCTGCCAGCAGTACTGTGACACCAGCGCTGACTGCAGCGGCACCTTCGATGTCTGCGGAGAGGTCGGCTACGACAACGCGGGCACGTTCACCATCATTCCAGGCTTCAAGACCTGCTCGCGCACCTGTAACCCCGCGCTCCCGCAGTCCTCGAGCGCCCCTTACCAAGCTTGCGGGGCAGGTCTTGCGTGCGTCCCCACTCAGGACAACTCGAGCGTATGTACCGAGGCGGGTTCCGCAGGGCATCACGGCAGCTGTCCAACGGGCGTTGAGTGCGCCGCTGGCACCATCTGCATCGGTACAGAGTGCCTCAAGGGCTGTAACAACGTCGGCGGCTCCTGCTCCGGCGGCGAGACTTGCTACGGATTGGTCGACGGTAGCCAAACCGCGATCAACGTGGCGGGCGCACAGATCGGGGTCTGCGACATCTGATGAAAAAGCTCTCCCGTCGCTACTTCGTGGCTCAGGGACTCGCCGGCTTCGCCGGCCTCGTGGCGTGCAGCGAGGCGGATAGCTCTAAGGGGAGTGGCGGCGGGCAGTCCGGCAGCGGTGGCGCCGGTGGGCACGCCGGTAGTGGTAGCGCTGGCGGGAGCGGTGGAGCGGCTGGCAGTGGAACCGGGGGGACTGGCGGGTTCGCCCAAGGACCTGAACTCGAGTCGCTCATAGGCGACATCGGTCCCTTGGGCGACGCAGACGCAAACGGCGTGCGGTTACCCGCGGGCTTTACCTCGCGGATCGTCGCGAGGAGTCTCAAACCACCCGTTGCCTCGTCAGACTATGTCTGGCACCCCGCTCCCGACGGTGGCGCAACGTATCTCCTGGAGGACGGCGGCTGGATCTACGTGTCTAACTCGGAGATCCCGTTCAACGGCGGTGTGAGCGCGCTGCGCTTCGACATTCAGGGCAACGTGGTCGACGCGTATCGCATCCTCGAGCAGTCGTCGGTGAACTGCGCTGGTGGCCCGACACCGTGGGGGACGTGGTTGTCCTGTGAGGAGATCGCCAAGGGCGCGGTCTGGGAGTGCTATCCGCGCGGAGACAAACCAGCCGAGAAGCGACCGGCCCTTGGCGTGTTCAAGCATGAAGCCGTGGCGGTGGAGCCCGTCAATCAGCACCTCTACCTCACGGAAGATGAATCCGACGGACGGCTGTATCGCTACGTTCCGAACAGCCTCACCGAGAGCGGACGCGCAGACCTGAGTGCTGGCAAGCTCCAGGTCGCAAAGGTCGATGCACAGAACCAGGTCACGTGGCTCGACGTACCGGATCCTGAATTCAGCAGCGCAACCCCTACCCGCTCTCAGGTCCCCGACAGCACTGCGTTCAGGGGAGGCGAAGGGATCTATCACCACAACGGCGTGATCTACTTTTCCACCAAGGGCGACAACCGCATCTGGGCGTATGACGTCAAGAGCGAGAGCATTAAGGTGCTGTACGACGCGGCGACTCACCAGACCCCGATCCTGACTGGGGTCGACAACGTGATCGTCTCTGCGTCAGGCGACGTGCTCGTAGCGGAGGACGGCGGTGACATGGAAGTCTGCGCGATCCTCCCCGACGGCAGCATTAAGGCATTGCTTCAGGTAGAGGGTCACCTAGAGTCGGAGATCACCGGACTCGCCTTCGATCCCAGCGGCACCCGGCTTTACTTCAGCTCCCAGCGGGGACCTTCGAAGAACAGTGACGACGGATACACCTTCGAAGTCAGCGGGCCCTTCCACCGCGCGAAAACCTGAAGCGCGCTACCGCGCGGCAACACCTAGGTCTCCGCGAGGATCGCGGTGAGCAGCTGGCGCACGAAGTCGTCGCTCGCCTCTGCTCGCAGGCGCTCGGCCGCCACCCTCAGCGGCTCGCCACCGGCGTAGAGCGTGCGCTGAGCGGAGCGCAGAGCGCGGATGCTGTCTTCCGGCACCTGGTTGCGACGCAGCCCGACGCTGTTCACGCCGCGCACTCGCGCGCGGTCACCCGCCACCGTCAAAAACGGAGGCACGCTGCGCTCGATCATCGCGCCACCGGCGGCGAACACGATGCGACCAATGCGGCAGAAGGGCGCCACGGCGACGTGTCCACCCAGCACCGCCGCGTGCTCCACCACCACATGTCCTCCGAGCGACACGTAGTTTGTCAGGATCACGCGATCGCCGACGTCGCAGTCGTGGGCGACATGCGCGCCCACCATGAAGAGGCCAGAGTTTCCGATTCGCGTCGTCCCATCTCCCTTGTGGGTGCCGCCGTGCACCGTGCACGATTCGCGAAAGACGTTGTCGTCGCCAATCTGGACCCAGCTCTCACGCCCGGTGTGCGACTTGTCCTGGGGAGGCCCGCCGATCACCGAGAACGGATGCACCTGGTTGTTTGCTCCGAGGCGCGCGCCAGCCCGGATCACCACGTGGCTCACGAGCTCGGTGCCCGCGCCAAGCTCCACGTCGCCCTCGACGACACAAAACGGACCGATGCGCACGCCGTCGCCGAGCTTCGCGGCGCCATCGACCACGGCGGTCTGGTGAATCTGGGACACGCTGCTGCTCCAGGTTGAGTCTGTTACCCTACGGATACTACTTGTCGCGATCGATGATCGACGCCAAGAGTTCCCCCTGCGCACACAGCGTTCCATCGACCGTCGCCTCACCACGCAGCTTCCACACATTGGACCGGTGGTGCTTCACTTCAACGTACAGGTCGAGGCGGTCCCCCGGGGTAACGGTCTGGCGAAACTTCGCGTTGTCGATCCCGAGGAAGTACATCAGGCTCCCAGTGGGATCGAAGGGGTCCGACGCGTAGGCCAAGATGCCGCCGATCTGAGCTAGGGCTTCGATGATCAGCACCCCGGGCATGATCGGGCGGCCAGGGAAGTGGCCTTGCACCCACGGTTCGTTGTGGCTGACCATCTTGTGGCCGCGAATGCTCTCGTTGACCTTGATCTCGGTGACGCGATCGACCAGCACGAATGGATAGCGATGCGGCAAGATCTCCAGGATCTTCTGGATGTCGACTTTGATCGGCCTAGCTCGCTCGTTCATCCTTCACCGTCCCGAGAACAGTTTCGCGGTGGCACGCAGCCAGCGATTCCGGGAGACCGCTGGGAAGCCTGCCACGACCTCACCCGCCGGTACATCCCGGATCACACCGGTCTTCGCGGCGACCTGGGCCCGATCGCCGACGCGGACGTGATCCGCGACGCCGGATTGTCCGCCCATACGCACTTCGTTCCCGACTTCGCACGAGCCGGCAAATCCACACTGCGCTGCAATCAAGCAGCGTTCCCCAAGTTGCGCGTTGTGCCCGACGTGAACCTGCGCGTCGAGCTTCGTATCGCGCCCAATGCGTGTGGGTCGCAGACACCCCGAGTCGATGGTGCAGTTCGCGCCGAGCTCCACCCCTTGTTCCAAGATCACGCCGGCGAGCTGAGGAATTCGCACGGCCCCGGATGGCCCTTGCGCCCAGCCAAATCCAGCTCGGCCAACGACGCTGCCAGCCCCCACGACCACATCTGCTTCGATGCGGACGCGAGGGAAAATCACGGCGCCGGGCTCGACCACCACACTAGCATGCAGCGAGGCACCCGAATGGACCACCGCGGACGGCGCAACGCGAGCCTCATGACAGGCGCTCCCGCTCCAGTCCTCGCGGTCGCGAAGCGACTCCACAGCCCGAAGCGACTCTGCAGCCCGGTCGCGAAGCGACCCTGCAGCCCGAAGCGACCCTGCAGCCCGAAGCGACCCTGCAGCCCGAAGCGACCCTGCAACCCGCTCGAGCAGCTGGGCCAACACCCAACTCGGATTCTCATGAGCCCACGCGCGTGGCAGGCGCGATGCGAGACTGGGCCGGGTCAGGGCAATCCCTGCCTGCGCCATGGCCTGCTCGAGGTAGCGAGGGTGAGTGACGAACGACAGATCGTCGACGCGAGTCGCGTCCTGAGGCGAAACCAGCCGCTGGATGGAGTGCTCTGGCTCCAAACCGCGTACCTCACCCCCAAAAATGAGCACGAGCTGCGCCAGCGTCTCCGGCTGAGGCAGCTCGATCCCACAGCGCGGTGCATCAACAGCGCGCTGCTCATCCAATGAGTGATGGGAGCTCATTGGCAAAGCCCCCACACGCTCGTTTTCACTTCTTGGGCGCAGCGGCCGGCGCCTTGGGC
This sequence comes from Polyangiaceae bacterium, assembly GCA_020633205.1. Taxonomy (NCBI): domain Bacteria; kingdom Pseudomonadati; phylum Myxococcota; order Polyangiales; family Polyangiaceae; species Polyangiaceae bacterium. The sequence goes on along the minus strand of JACKEB010000023.1, from coordinate 82,509 downwards.
GCAGGCGCAGCAGGCTTCTTGGCGGCGGGCTTCGCGTCGTCGTCGTCCACGGCGCCACCCTCGTTGTACATCTGGATCAGCTTGTCCGTCAGATCCAAATCCGCACGGAAGTAGGGAACGGCCTGCTTATCGAGCACCATGTCGAAGCCGTTCGCGGCAGCCAAGCGCCTGATCAGCGACATTGCCTTACGGGAAATGGGGCGCATGAGCTGGCCCTCTTTCTTCTGCAGCTCCTTGTTGTACTCAACGAAGACTTGCTGCAGCTTCATCATGTCGTTCTGCCACTTCTCGGCGCGCTTCTGGTAGGCGGCCTTGCTCAGCACTGAACGCTGCTTCTCGATCTGCTCCTTCTCGGCCTGCAGATCGCGCTGCTTCTTGTCGAGCTCCTGCTGACGCTTGTCGAACAGCTTCTTGAGCGTCGCCTGAGCGCGCAGACCGTCTTCGGTCTCCATGATCGCACGCTGTGTGTCGACCACGGCAATCTTCATCGCGAAAGCAGAACCTGAGAACGCGACCAGCGCGAAAGCGACCAACAAAGAAAACAGCCCGCGGCGGGCGTGACGTTGAACGAGCATGCGCGGGACTTAGCGGTCAGCCGGAGGGGGGTCAAGCATCCGCCAGCCGCTCAGTCACGCTTCTCTTCCGAACGAAAAAAGTTCGGAGAGCGCTCCCCAGTGCCTCAGACTTTCCGCAGGTTTTTTAAGGGTTTCCGCGGCGACTTCGAGATTATTCACGGGTTCGGGGGGAGAGGCGCGCCGGTCGGTCAGCGCGGCTGATCGTGGCAGCGGGGCAAAGTCGGGTGTCTCGCCCCGAAACGGCGCCTGCCCCGCCCGCATCAGATGAGGACGAAGTCGTCCACCTCAGTCGCCTCTTGAGCCACGATCGAAGAGGTCTGCTCGTCGCGCTGGACGGCCAAATCGTAGAGCTCCGCTAGCAGCGTCGGGTGCTCCTTGATCAGCGAGTGGAAGCCGCTGTGAGGCAAATGCAGCGTCACCGTCGGGATACGCGCGACGACGTCTGCGTTGGAGGGCCGCCGCAGCACGAGCGCCACTTCTCCCACTACCTCGCCAACCCCGAGCTCGGCGATAGGCAGCTCTTCCCCATCTTCCTCGCGATGGCTGACCTGCACCGAGCCCGACGCAATCAAGTGCAAGCCGTCGCTCGACTGGCCCTGCTCGATGATGCGCTCTCCGGCTTCGAACGCACGGGTGACGAAGCGCTCCACCAGGGTGTGCCGTTCCTTCGCGCGGACCGCCCGCAGGATGGAGCTGGTACGCACCAAGTTCTCCACCATGCGTCGGCGAAAGCGCGAAGCGAACTCGTCACCGATGGCGGGCTCCCGCTCTGCCAGCGCATCCAAGCTCTCTTTGGTGGCGCTCAAGAGCAGGCTGGGGCGTAGCGCGCCGACACTCGCAGCCCTGGGAGCGCGAGAGATCAGCGCCATCTCGCCGACCAGAGCGCCGCCGCCTAGGCGCGCAAGGCGAACCTCGGCGTCAGCCCCGTGCTTGCTGACTTCAAGCTCGCCTCTTACCACGACATAGGCGGAGGTGCCGAGCTCGCCCTCATTGATGACGCGCTCCTCTGCATCGACCAATTGCAGCTCGAAAATCTCAACGAAGGCTGCGAGGGCTCCCTCACCGAGCGAGGAAAACAAAGGCTGCTGCGGGAGATCCCGAGGCGCCTCGCTCGGCAGCGCTTGCTTTGCGGCCTCGAGCGCATCGCCCGCCTCATCCAACAACGCATCCCCACGGAAAGATTCTGGGAGAGGCTGCTCGACCTCTTGAGCACCTCCCAGGGCTGGGGGCTCCATCGGACGCTCTCCCAAAGAGGCAGAACCTTCAGAGTAGGCCTTGGCAATCTGCTGATAGCAAGCGGTCGCGTCTCCGCCGAAGCGCCGCAGCTCGGCACACGCGGCGACAGCCACCGGTAGTTGCCCCGCGGCAATGGCTCGCGTCACGCAAGTCTCGAAACCAGTGCGCGCGGCGTTCTCCCGCCCCAGCTCTGCCATCCAACGGCTCGTGAGCAGCGCTGCAACACCCCCAGTCGCGTCCCGGTTCAGCTCCGCAACGACCCAGCGCAAAGCCTCTTCGAGCTTGCCGGCGCAAGCCAAGCCGATGGCCCGATCGATGACGTTGGGCTGGTTCTTGGTCGGTAGCGGGGGCGGAGCGGCCATGATTCTCCCTCTCTCCGTGGCTCATCCAGGAGCCGCGAAGAGCAGAGCCTAACCGATTCGCCTGCCGTCGGGCATGAAAGTGCTCAGCCAGCGTCGTGGTCCGGAGCGCTATTCCCCACCGACGACGCTGTGTCCGGGTCGTCTCCCAGAGCCTCGTCCGCGCCAGCGACACGCTTGCGTAGCAAGGAGTCACTCATGGCCTCGGCGGTGGCTCCGACCAGCGGCACCACGAACGGATAGTCCATGCGCGTCGGACCGATCACACCGATGGCACCACCTGGGTTGTCACCTGGGCCCCAGGGCGCCGCGACGATGCTCAGAGGGTAGCCCACGGTGTCTCGCGTTTCTTCGCCTAGGAACACTTGGACTCGCTGGCTGTGCATGATGCGGTCGAGCAGCTCAATCAGGTGCTCCCGGGATTCCAGCGCCGCAAGGAGCTCGCGGAGGCGTCCGGTGTCCTCGCCTTCGGCGCGGTCCAGAAGCTTGCTGCGACCTTCGATCACGATGTCCAAGCGACGGTCCGCGCCGGCTAGTGCCGCACGGATCAACGACACGCCCAGGCTTTGTAGCTGGCGCAGCTCATCCCTGCCCTGGGTCACCTCCTGGGCCAGGTCGTCACGCAGCTGGCTCAGCGTCCGCCCAGAGACGATATCGTCGAGCAGGTTGTGGAGACGAGATAGCTCGTCGTTACCCAGCGTCGCCTCGAGCTGGATGAAGCGATTCTCCACCGTCCCGTCACTGAACACGATCACGCTGAGCAGCTCTCCCGGGCGCGTTGGGATGAACTGCATCTTGAGCAGCGTGCGCGTTTCAGCCCGGGAGCGAACGAGCACAGCGGCGGTCCCCGCGAGATCGCTCAGCACGCGCCCAGCCTCGCGTAACCAGTCCGGCCCCTTGCGTTCACCGAATAGGTCATGGATGCGCCCCGCCTCTTCGCGCGTGAGCTGGCGCACGCGCATCAAGGCATCAATGAACAGCCTGAACGCCGATTCCGTAGGGATTCGCCCTGCGCTAGTGTGAGGTTGCGCCAGGTAGCCGCCGTCTTCCAAATCCGCCATCACGTTGCGGATGGTCGCGGCAGAGAAGTCGAAGCCGTACTTGCGTGACAACGTACGACTACTGACAGGCTGACCAGTAGCGATGAACTCGCTCACAACCGCGTAAAGCACCGAACGGGCTCGCTTGTTCACTTTCTAGAGTTTGGCCCGAGAGAGAAATCGGGTCAATCTGCACGCATGCGGCGTCGCGACTTGAAGCCTGAAGCAGCTGTCAGGCCGCATTGCGCTGTCAGCCCGCATTGCGCTGTCAGGCCACATTGCGCCGTCAGCCCGGGAGCTGCATCAGGCCCCCGTCAGTCGATCCGTCGACCTCACCGTGCGCGCGGCACGTTGGACGCTGCCCTGCTCACGGCAGCGTTGCTGCTGGTGCTGGCGCCTGGGCGAAGCCACGCGGAAAGCAAGGCGGAGTTCCCCGCCGACGCAAGCCAAGCAAAAGCAGTGCAGTACGCCGCGCTGGACCATCGACGCTGCATCGAGGCGCTCGAACAACGCAAGATCAACTTCTCCATCGAGAAGGAAGCACCGGGTGTGCTCATCCCGGTGCGCCTGCTAGGCCCCTTGCATGGCGTAACCTGGCGCACCGACTTCAGCGCTGAGCAGCGCCGCACCACCCCCTACGAGGTGCTGGACTGCCGCCTCTTGCTGGCGCTCGATGACTTCAGCCGCATCCTCGAGAAGCACGACGTGGAGGAAGTACGCGTCTTCTCCTTCTGGCGCCCACCAGCCAAAGACTGGCCCAAAGACAAGATCGCAAAGCGCCATCCTGGTGGCCTCGCGGCGGACGTTCGCCTGTTCAAGAAGCGACCCAAGCCTGCCGAGGAAGCCCCCAAGCAGGACGGGGAGACGAAGGAGCAGGCCAAGCGCTCCTCACCCAAGAAAAAATCCCCGAGGAAATCCAAAAAGCAAAAAAAGAAAGGCTCGGCTGAAAACGAGCTGTCCGTGCTGGATGACTTTGGTGGAAAGATTGGCGGCAAGGCCTGCGGGAAGGGCGCAACGCCGCCGAAACCAGACTCCGCCAAGGCGCGAGAGCTGCGGGAGATCTACTGCGAAGCCGCAGGAGGACGACTCTTCAACGTCATGCTGTCGCCACACTTCGACAAGCACCACTTCAACCATTTCCACCTGGAAGTCGCAGCCGGCGTGAAGTGGTTCATCGTCGACTAGTGTCCAGTCTCCGCGGTTCCCCGCAAAAAACCTTGCGCTACTTTCGAGACGCGGAAACGCCTCGTCGACTCGTTCAGCGAATCACGGCTTCGCCTCGCCGGCACTCCCCACTTATCAAAGTGGTGTGAGACTCCCGATCCGAAGCCTTGGTGCCAGGTCAAGCGGGGAATCGTACCCCGCAGGGTCCCCAACTCAGGCCCGAACAAGAGACAGCAACAGGACGCAGGCGAGCGGCTTTTGCGCCCTTGAGCGCCTGTGAGGCGAGGAAACGCTGCGCCGATTTGTTCGGCGAATCTCACATTCGCCTCACCAGGTCTGGTCAAAGGCGCGAGCTCTCAGAGGAACTAGGCGATTTCCTTGACACATTTCCTACGCACCACGATCATCTCTCTCCGGCTCGAGGTTCATTTGCCCGCATTCGTGGGGTGAATCGCGAGGCCGAAACCCATTCGGAGGTGCTGTGACCACGCTGCTCGCCATCGACGACAGCAAGACCATGCGCAAGGTGCTCGAGATCACCTTCGCTGGCGAGGACTACCAGACCGTCTTGGCGGATAACGCAGATGACGCTCTAGCGAAGCTGCGATCCGAGAAGCCCACGGTGGTGCTGGTAGATCACGATCTGGGGGGCCAGAGCGGCTACGACCTGTGTCAGCGCATCAAGAGCGAAGCGCCGGGCACTCGCGTGCTGATTCTCTCCAGCAAGCAGCATCCCTATGACTCGTCGCGCGGCGGTGCCGCCGGGGCTGACGAGCACATGGACAAGCCTTTCGACACTCAGCAGATGCTGGACAAGGTGAGCAACATGCTGCGCGCCGCTCCGGCTCAGCCGAGCGTGCAGGCGGCTGTCACCGCCCCCGCACCCGCGGCTCATGCAGCGCCAGCGGCTGCAGCGCCGGTCGTCGCAGCCAAGCCTCGCTCGCAGACGCTAGCGTACGGCACGCCGGCCCCGAGTCCTTCGGCGCCAGCGCCAAGTGCCGCGCCAGCTTCCGCGCAACCGCAGCGGACGCAGACCTACCCCGGCACGCCCGCGGTGACTCCGCGTCCTGCGCCGGTTCAGAGTTCTGCACCTATGCAGCGGCCAGCGCCGTCACCTGTTGCGCCTCCCGTCACGGCACCTCCGGTTGCCGCGGCTCCGGTTGCCGCGGCTCCCGTTGCCGCGCCCGCGCCGGCCGTCGCTGCTCACACGGGCAACGGCAGCGAACTAGCGGGCAAGCTGCAGGGGCTGGGGCTCAACCCGACGCAGGTCGAAGCGGTGCTGGCTCTGAGCCGCGAAGTGGTGGAGCAGGTGGTGTGGGAGGTCGTTCCCGTACTCGCCGAGACGATGATCAAGGAAGAGATCCGTCGCCTGACCCAAGAGGGTTAGCTCTTCGTTCGCTACAAAAGACCGAAAGGCTCCCGGTTCGGGAGCCTTTCTTGGTTTGTGATCCTCTGCGTGACTTAGAACTCGGTCGAAGCTTCGCAGTCACTCGCAGAGAGTTCCGCGATCTCCGGAGCCTGAGTCTTCGGCAGCAGGAAGCGCGAACCAATCAAGGTAGCGAGCGCCGCCAGGACTGAGGCACAGAGCACCGAGAGCTTCGCCACCCCGAGGTTCGATGCGTTCTCGAACGCAAGCTGCGAGACGAAGATCGCCATCGTGAAGCCGATGCCTGCGACCAATCCAACGACGGTGACGCCCTTCCAATCGACTCCGCGCGGCAACGAACAGATCCCCACCTTCACCGAGAGCCAGCTCGCGAACACGACGCCAAGCGGCTTGCCAATCACCAGGCCGGCCACGACGCCCATGCTGATGACACCCGCCGTAGCGGCACCGGTGTCGACGCCTCGCAGGTCCACCCCAGCGTTCGCCAAGGCGAAGAGCGGCATGATTGCGAAAGCCACCCAGGGGTGGAGCGCGGTCTCCAAGCGCACCACGGGGCTCACCGCTTCTCGGCGCGCAGCCTCGAGCTCGCTCAGAGGCTGAATCAGCCCATGCTCGCCGTGAGAGTCGCCCGCCTTGGAGTGCTCGCGGATCTTCCGCACCGTACGCTTGGCCACGTGCATGAAGCCCTTCTCGCCGTACCAGGAGGTCACGGGAGTCAGGAGGCCAGCAAGCACACCCGCGATGGTCGGGTGAACGCCCGCCTTGAGCATGCCGATCCACATCACGAACACCGGCGCCACGTAGGCCAGCGCACTACGTACGCCGAACCGCTGCATCCCGAGCAGCATCAGGATCCCGACCCCCGCGATCCCCAGGCCGAGGAACGAGAAGTCGGAGGAGTAGAACACCGCGATCACGACGATCGCCCCGATGTCATCAATGATCGCCAGCGCGAGCAGCAACACCCTGAGCGCCGCTGGCACTCGCTTGCCAAGCAGCGCCAATACGCCGACCGCGAACGCGATGTCAGTCGCCATGGGCACCGCCCAGCCGTGGGTCGCCGCGGAGCCGCGCGAGACCAGCGCGTAGATGATCGCCGGCATGATCATGCCACCTACCGCCGCGATGGCGGGCAGGGCGGCTCGGCGAATCTCACTCAGCTCTCCCTGATGAATTTCCCGGCGGATTTCCAATCCAACAACGAAGAAGAAGATCACCATCAGCCCGTCGTTGATCCAGAAGTGCAACGGCTGCGCCGTCTGGAGCGACCCGACGCCCAAGGACACCTTGGTGTGCCAGAAGTGCTCGTAGGTCGCGCCCCAAGGGGAGTTGGCCCAAATCAGGGCCGCCGCGGCGGCAATCAACAGCACCACGCCGCTCGCCGCCTCGATGTGCATGAAGCGATCGAGGGGCCGAATGACTTGCTTCGCGACCTTGCGCGCGAGCGCCCAAGACTCCGGTGGAGCAGAGGGTGGGGCTGAGTTCTGTGGGCTACCCTTCGGGGGCAGGCTGAGAGGAAAATCGCTGAGGATCATGCTGCCCGGAACGGGAGTTTTCCGAGGCGCTTGAGCGAAGATCCGGACACGAACTCGTTTGCCAAGCCCCCTTGGCGTCTCCAGCGAGGGCCTAGACCCCTGAAATCACAATAGAAAGCCGCGACCTCCCGTTCCGGTCTCCGCTAACTTGATTCCGCGTGGGCGGCTGTGGAAGGGTGCGCCGACCAAACGCGACAAGAACAAGGAGTCACGTAAATGCGCCAATTCAAGGCTCTCCTGTGGGCCCTACCAATCAGCCTGCTCGTCCTCGGATGTGACGAGAAGAAGCCGGAACCCGCCGCCGCAGAGAAGCCCAGCGCAACTGCAGCCGCCACTACCAGCGCCCCCGCGGAAGCGAGCGCGGCACCGAGCGCCGCCGCCGCTGCTCCGCTGGACAACACCGGTGCAGCCGGTGGGTGCAAGCCCGAGCCTGGTGCGAAGTGCGCCAAGGCGAAGATTGGCGACGCCGAGTGGAAAGGCAAGGACCTCACTGGCGCTGACTTCGAAGGCGCTGACATGGAATCCGTGAACCTCGAAGGAGCCAACCTGACCAAGGCGAACTTCAAGGGTGCGAAGCTAGACGAGGCAGACCTCACGAAGGCGAACCTCACGGACGCCAACTTCGAAGGCGCGAGCATGGTGGAGACCATCGTGACCGAGGCGACGCTCAAGGGCACGAACCTCAAGGACGCTGACCTCGAGGACCTCGACGACGAAGGCGCGAAGTGGGACGGCGTCACCTGCCCCGACGGAACTGCTGGCAAGACTGGCTGCAAGGGCCACATGAGCAGCAAGAAGAAGAAGGAAAAGGACGACGACGACGAGTAGTCGCTCCAAGTCCAAGCTGCCCGCCGGTGTCTCATCGGTAGGCACAAGCGGCAGCCATTCTGGCTGCCGCTTGCGCTTTGTGGGGTTACAGGTTCCAGCCGCGCTGTCGTTCCGTGCAGCGTGACCGCCGTATCGGACCTCGCGTCGCCCGAAAACTCATCAGCCCCGAGCGAAGACGAATCGCCGCCTCGAGTGCTCGTCGTCGGTGCGTGCCGCAACACGCGGCGCGTGCTCGAGACCACTTGCCGGGCGCAGGGCCACACAGTGACTTGCATCGAGGATGCGCTGAGGCTGCGACGCCACGTGAGCGAGCAGCACCCGGATCTAATCCTGATTGCCCTCGATCTCAGCGCCGCCTCACCACAACTCGGACTCGAGGTGTGTGGAGAACTGAAAGCGATGGCCCAGTGCCGACACACGCCCGTGCTGTTGGTCGCGAAGGAGTACCCGACCGCCCGCGTCGTCGCGCGCGCCTTGATCGCTGGTGCAGACGACGTCCTCAGCCTCGCGCCGAGCCGCTTCGAGGAACTCAAAGCACGCATCCATGTGTCGTTGCGCAACAAGCGCTATCGAGACACCTTGGCCCGGGTGCGCGCCGAGCGGAACGTGATCCGCGAGGATTCGCACGTCGATGCCCTGACTGGCGTGATGAACCGACGCGCCTTCGAGCAACACTTGCGGGCGCTATTCGACGATGGCCAGCACTTCGGTTTGCTGTTCATCGACGTAGACCATTTCAAGTCCGTCAACGACACCCACGGTCACGCCGTGGGTGACGAGGTGCTGAAGGCGATCGCCGCGCGGCTTCAAGACGGTGTGCGCGCCGGTGACCTGGTTGGCCGCTACGGCGGTGAGGAATTCATCGTGCTGGTGCGCGGCGTCTCGGGTCAAATCGCGCAGACGGTGGCGGAGCGCCACCGGCAGGCGGTCGCGACCCTGGATCTGTCTCCAATCAAAGGCCCAGCTCGGGTCAGCATCAGCGTCGGCGTGGCCGCGCACCACGTGGACAAGCCGTTCGACTCCGTGGACGCCATGCTGCGACGGGCAGATCGGGCGCTCTACGATGCCAAGCGAGCCGGCAGGAACCGCGTGACGATAGCGACGCGAGACAGCCTTGCGCCCCCGGCACCAGCGGAGCCCAGGCGCTCAGAGCGACCGACGCTCGTTGCTATTCCACGCGGCAATACACGAAACACGATCCCAGCGACTCCCAAATCGCGCGAAGGGCAGCGGCCGCGCCGCTAACCGGCGAACCTACTCACCACTCCACGAGGACCCCTTGATCGCCATCCCACATTACACCAGTGTTCCGCCCAACGTGGTGGAGGTAGTCCCCAGCGCTGCCGAGGAGGAGCTGCGAGAGCTGCTCGAGTCCGCATTGATCGGCCTGCCACTGCTTCCGGAAGCGGCGTCCCGCGCCATCGAGCTGGTGGAGAATCCAAACGCAGATATCGGGCGTCTTGGTGACCTCATCCGCTCGGACCCGCCCATCGCTGCGCGCTTCCTCTCAGTGGCCAACTCGGCGCTGTATTCCCGAGGTCGCGAGGTACCTTCCATCCACGATGCCCTCGTGCGCATCGGACTCTCAGGGAGCCGCGACTTACTCCTGCAGATCGTCTACGCCTGTTCGAGCGTTGGCCTGACGCACTATGGCCCACAGGTCCGTCGCAGCTACGACCGAGCCGTTATCAGCGGCGTCGTCGCCCGCGCCGCATGCAGCGAGCTCGGCATTCGCTACAAGGACGCTTACCTGATCGGTCTGTTGCACGACCTCGGAGAGGCTCGGGTGTATCGTCTGCTCGACCGCCTCGAGGTCCCGCCATCCGCCGTCGAGGCCGCTCTACTGGTGGACCGTTACCATACGGAAGCAGGAGAGGACATCGCCCGCGCATGGAAGCTACCCCAAGACGTAGTGGACGTCTGCGGCAGCCATCACCGGCAGGGTCTAGACATCTCACTCCCAGTGCGCCTAGTACAGATCGCGGACCTGCTCACCGCCTCGGTGACGGCGGAGAGCGCCGGCGAGACGTACGATGAGCCCCTTGCACTCGGTCAGCTAGGGCTCTTAGGCGTGTCGGGGGAGGACGCGGCGGCGATCATCGAGCACTCCGTCGATCTGCTATCCCCGAACAGCTAGCGTGTTTGCTAGCGATGCCGCTCGTAAATCCGCAAGGCAAATCGCCCAGCAGGATGCGCAGAGAACTCGTCGACCAGCGCCTGAAACGCTTGGGGCATCTCCGCCTTTGGCAGGAAATTCCCGCCGTAGGCCGGCGGTAGCAACAGCGGGCCGGCGAGGGACGCAAACGTCAGGTCCGCCGCGCTGAAGCGCTCACCGAGCAGGTACGGCGAGCTGCTGGCCTCTAGCGCGCTCGCCACGTCATCGAACAGCTGGCGACACAGAGCGTGTTTGCTCTTGGCCCGCTCCCCGTTGACCCGGTAGCGCTTGCGAATCCCCTTCCCTGCCAGCGGCAGCAACGCCGGCAACATGGCGCGCGCTACGCCGCCATACACCCGCTGCATTTGCTTGAGGAAGATCTGGGGTTCTGGCAGCAGGGCGTCGTAGCCAAGCAGGCGCGCTGCCGGCCCGAGCTCGCGATCGAAGCGCGCGACCCAGCGCTCGTTGTCCGCTGCCAGCTCGCCCTCGGGGAACAGACGCTGCGCCTCGGGGGTGCGCGCGTCCACCCAGCGCAGAATCTCCGTGGATTCCCCGATCGCTCCTCCCTCGTGCACCAGCACCGGAACCGTACCGGTGCGCGAGTACCTGCGCGTCGTCAGGAGGTGGACCGCGGGGAGCTTGCCCACTTCCTCGTAGGGCAGGCGCGCGCGATCCAGAGCCCAGCGCGCCTTCTCGCAGTAGTGGCTGATGGGGATGGTGATGAGCCGCAGCATGTTGCGGACTATAGCTGAGACGCGTTCTACGGGGCTGCAAGCCCAGCTTCAGATTGCGGGAGGGGCATCCACACACTACGTTCCGCCGCCATGTCCTCCGAGATGCCGAAGGCCTACGAGCCTGCCGAGGTCGAACCCCGCTGGTACCAATACTGGATGGATCACGGCGTATTCCGCGCAAGTACGGACGCCGGAGACCAACGGCCAACTTACGTCGTCTCCATGCCCCCGCCGAACGTCACGGGCTCGCTGCATATGGGGCACGCGCTGTTCGGCACGATTCAGGACGTTCTGATCCGTCACAAGCGCATGCAGGGCTACAACGCCCTCTGGCAACCCGGGATGGATCACGCGGGTATCGCCACACAAACGGTCGTGGAGCGCCAGCTCAAGCGCGAGAACCTCACCCGCCATGATCTCGGCCGTGAGGCGTTCATCGAACGCGTGTGGAAATGGAAGGAAGAGAGCGGCGGCCGCATCCTCAAGCAGATGCAGGTGCTCGGCTGCTCCGCCGACTGGGACCGCCTGCGCTTCACCATGGACCCGGACCTGAACCGCGCCGTGACGGAAGCCTTCGTGCGCCTGTACGAGGAAGGCCTGATCTATCGCGACACGCGCCTGGTGAACTGGGACGTGGAGTCGCGCACCGTCTTGTCGGATCTCGAAGTCGAGCAGGAGGAGGGGGTGAGTGGTGAGCTGTACGAGTTCGCGTACGCCGTCATCGACCCCGAAGGAGACGGGGCGAACGAGCTAGTCGTCGCAACCACGCGCCCGGAAACCATGCTCGGCGACACCGCTGTGGCGGTGCACCCCGACGACCCGCGCTACAAGCACCTGCACGGCAAGAAGCTGAAGCACCCCTTCGTCGATCGTGAAGTGCCCATCGTACTCGACGACATCTTGGTCGACATGGAGTTCGGGACCGGCGCCGTGAAGGTGACCCCGGCTCACGACTTCAACGACTTTGCCACAGGGAAACGTCACGGCCTCGAAGAGATCAACATCATGAACCTCGATGGCACGCTCAACGAGCAAGCCGGAGAGTTCGCAGGGATGGAGCGCTTCGCGGCGCGCAAAGCGGTGAAGCGGCGCCTCGCTGAGCTCGGCTTCGAGCGCGGCAGCCGCCAGCACACCATGACGCTGCCCCGCTCCCAACGCTCCGGCACCATCGTGGAGCCGATCATCAGCACGCAGTGGTTCGTGAAGATGGAGCCCCTCGCAAAGCCGGCGCTGGCAGCCGTCAGAGACGGTCGGACCGAGATCCGCCCCGAAGAGTGGGTGAAGACCTACAACCACTGGCTCGAGAACATCCAAGACTGGTGCATCAGCCGGCAGCTCTGGTGGGGCCACCAAATCCCCGCATGGTTCTGCACCAAATGCGATCACGTAAACGTCTCGCGTGAAGCACCGAGCGCGTGCGCCAAGTGCCAACACACAGAACTCCGTCAAGATCCAGACGTCTTGGACACCTGGTTCTCCAGCGGCCTCTGGCCCTTCTCTACGCTGGGTTGGCCCGAGCAAACCGAAGCGCTCAAGCGCTTCTATCCGTCATCGGATATGGAGACCGGCTACGACATCCTCTTCTTCTGGGTCGCTCGCATGATGATGATGGGCCTCCATTTCATGGGCGACGTGCCTTTCCGCAGGGTACTGCTCCACGGCATGGTGGTCGACGAGACCGGCGCCAAGATGAGCAAGGTCAAGGGTAACACAATCGACCCGCTCGACCTGATCCACGGCGCCGACTTCAAGGCGGTGGTGGCCAAGGCGTCACCCGGCGCGCCCGAAGCCGAGGCACTCAAGAAGTTCCAGAAGGCGTACCCCTCCACGGCGAAGATGGGCCAGGGCTTCGAGCCCTACGGCGGTGACGCGCTTCGCATGACGCTCTGCAGCTACTCGCCCCAAGCCAAGCGGATCGCGCTCAGCCCGAAGCGCTTCGAGGGCTACCGCAACTTCTGCAACAAGGTCTACAACGCGGTCCGCTACTCCCTCACCCACATCGAGAGCGCGACGGTCACCATCGAGCCTCCGAAACCGACGCTCCTCATCAACCGCTGGATCCTCTCGCGCCTGAGCAAGGTGGTGGAAGAGTCCACACGGGGCATCGAAGATTTCCGCCTGGATGAAGGGACGCAGGCGCTCTACCACTTCCTCTGGGATGAGCTCTGCGACTGGTACTTGGAGGCCAGCAAGCCGGTTTTCATCGGAGGCAGCGACGCCGAGAAATCCGAGACGCGCAACACCCTAGCCCACGTGATCGAAGCCACGTTGCGAGCCCTCCATCCCTACATGCCCTTCATCACTGAAGAGCTGTGGCAGCGCGTACCCAAGCCCGACGCTTCGCCCAAGTCGATCGCTCTCTGCAGCTACCCGAGCGCGAGCGTGGGTATCGCTGACGCCCAGGCGGAGACGGACTTCGAGGTCTTGCAGGGCGCCATCAGCGGCGCGCGCACCATCCGCACTGAGTACCAGGTTCACCCGGGGGCCAAGGTACCCCTCGCGCTCCGCAGCGCCGACGCTCACATCCGAGAGCTGCTCGCGAATGAGCAGCTCCTGATCGCCACCCTGGTCAAGTCCGATGGAGCGCCCGAGGTGCAGGCGCCCGACGCGCCCCGCATCGCCGGTTCGGTCGTCTCGGTGGTTGGCGCTGTGGACGTGGTGATAGGCCTCAAGGGCTTGGTCGAAGCCAGCAAGGAAGCCGAACGCATCGAGCGGGGGCTGAAGAAGTTGGACAAGGACGTGGTGTCTCTGCAGAAGCGCCTGGAGAACCCCAAATTCCTTGAAAACGCGCCCCCCGAAGTGGTGACCGAAGTTCGAGAGCAACTAGCGTCACTCGAGGCGCAACGTGGCCGCTTGGAAGAAGCCAAGCAGCTCGTGGCGGAACTCGAGGGTTGATTCGCTTGTAGTTTCGGCCACTTTCAGTCGATCCGAAAAAACTCAGGCTCCAGAGATTTTCGACGCAACCAGGGCGGCGAGCGGCCGACCCCTGTGCATGTCGGATAGCACTGGTTTCCCCTCCCTCGATAACACCGCCACTCACACGCCGGTCTCGACCGGTAGCGTGGCTTCCCCCAACCACCAGCTGGGTGACCTCATCACCAAGCTCAAGCCCTTCCAGGGCAGCAGCAACCTCGAGACCTGTCTCGAGGTCGGCAAGCTCGTCCTCGACCGCTTCTACGACGGCTCTCTGGAGCGCTTCCGCGAGCTCGGCACCAAGCACATCTCCTTCCGCAAGATGTCGGAGATCCCGGAGCTGCCGGTCACGGGCCTGTTCCTCTACCGCGCAGTTTGCATCTACAACGTCTACCACACGCATGAGGCTTGGCGCTTCCGTCACAACGGCATGAGTCACTTCCGCGCGGTACTGAACCTACCCGCAGCCGTTCAAGCCAAGCTGCTCGATGCCTCGGAGCGCGAGCAGTGGACCGTCAACCGCCTGCAGCACGAGGCGAGCCTCAAGCGCTGCACCAGCGAAGCAAGCGCCCGTGCGCCCATGCCGGCGTTCGTCAAGGCCTTGAAGGCAGTGCGCAAGCACGCCGCAAAGGAGTTTCACGGCTACGCAGATCTGGAACGCGCCGGTGAGCTCGACCGCGCCACGGCTCAAGAGCTCCAGCGTCTAGCGAGCGAGCTCGCTGCTCGCTTTGCCGAGGTTGCCGCGCGCCTTGAGCGCCGTTGATTCCGAGCTACGGTCTGAAGGCGACGCCCGCTCGGCGTCCCGTCGGTCGTAGCAACCTCACTCAGCGATAACTGTGCGGTCCGACGCGGGCGCGCCCCATTCATTCGGGAAGAGGCGCGACCGCTGGATGAGCTACCACTCGCCGGTGTTGGGCATAGACGCCCAAGGCTCGGCGGGTGGTAGGGCATCGCCCCGCTGCAGCAGTTCAACCGACTGCTGATCGGGCGAACGCACGAACGCCATCCGACCGTCCCGTGGCGGGCGTAGGATCGTCACCCCACCGGCTCGTAGGCGCTCGCAAGCTTCGTAGATATTTTCCACCTGGAATGCTAGGTGGCCAAAGTTACGACCTACAGAGTAGTCGTCCTCCTGGTCCCAGTTGTAGGTGAGTTCGATCTCCGCGGGATCACCCTCCCGCCCCGTTCCAAGGAACACGAGCGTGAAACGCCCCCCGTCGTTCGAGTGCCGACGGAGCTCGACGAGCCCCAACTTGTCGACGTAGAAATCGAGCGCCCGATCGAGGTCTTTCACCCGCAACATGGTGTGAAGAAAACGCATTGGCGGAGCATGCCCGAGCGACGCAGCCTCGGGCAACGACCAGTTCTCAGTAAGGAACTTCGATGGCGAGCCACAGTGGCCGAAAATCGACCTCCAAAGAGAGGCTCGCGTGAGGGCCCGCGCCTAGCGCCATATCCACAGAACGCAGGCCAAAACGCTGCGCCATGACCAGCTTCGCCTCTGCCTCCCCGAGGCGCTTGGTCAAGCTCGCGGCGTCGGGGCGCCCACGCTTCGCGATGGCAGCAACGCAAGCAGCATTGCCCTTGCAGTTGGCCTTCGCCGCCAGGCGTCCCAACTCCAGGATCCACAACTCACGCCAGACATCCACCGCTGCCGTGGGTCCGCCGCGCGCCTTGAGTTGCTTGACGTACTCGAGCTGCTTGGGGCCCTTGGCTTGCCGAGCCTCGAGCACCAGCAGGTAACAGTGCACCAGCTCGAGTAGCTCCTTCTCCAGACGGCTACTGACCTTTGGGGACTTGTTGATCAACGCCTGCAAGAGTTGCTCGGCTGAAGCGAGATCGCCTCTCGCGGCAGCAATCCCCGCGGCGTCCAGCGCGCCACGAGCGCGCAGCTCGAAGGGCAACGGCCCTTGAGCGAGGCGTCGTCCGGCGCTCTCCAGAACCTTGGCGGTGCGGTCTGTGGGAGCCAGCGCGTGTTGCAGCTCTGCCAACTCCAGCACGGTGTCGGTACGATCAGCCGCCGTCTCGATCAGCTTTGCCAGCTGCACGATCGCCGCTTCGGCGCCGGCGCTGTCTCCGAGGCTGAGGCTCGACCAACCCTGCAATGCCGCGCGGGGATGAGCGAGCTCGGCCATCTCGGCGCCGAGCAGTGGTCGCACGTCGCCACCACCAGAGAGCCGACTGGCAACTGCGATCACCGCTGCATCGGACCAACCCCGCTGGACTGGATCATCGGCGCAGTCGCTGCATGCAAGGGCCTCAGTCGCACGCTGCTTGAACGCGCTCGCGACGTCCTGAGTGGGATCTGCAGGCCGCTCGACGGCGTCACGCAGCACGTCGACGTAGAGTGCTGCGTGCTCAAAGCGCTTAGAAACCGCGCTCGCCTCCTTCAGTACGTCCCGCAACGCCCGCAGGCGTGAAGCCAAGGCCTGCCTGGCGTCCTCTTCCGACTTCCCCTCAACATCGATTCCGTACAGAAACGGCAGAGCAAACCGCAAGGCGACGTAGCCAGCGACTGCGTCAACGCTGCGACCGGCCTTCGACTGCCAGGCGGCGTCCAGCTTTGCGAAGGCTTTGGTCTCCTCCTCGCGCTGCTGGAATGCAATCCGACACAAGAGCGGCGAGGCCATCAAGCGCGGGATGCCGGGGCAGCTCGAGTCCTCCAGCGCAACACGCACGCCGAGCAAGCTGGCGGTCAAATCTTTGGATCCGTCCGGAATCAGCTTCCGCGCCTCCTCGAACCGACCCAGCATGACGAGCGAGCTCGCCCGCTCAAGGGGCTCGAGCCCTGGACGCTCCAAGCGTTCCGCCGCCTCGACCATCGGGGCGACCTGAGCCCGAAGCTCTGGCTCAGTGTTCTTCCCGGCATGGCTGAGGGCGAGCTTGGCCTCCTCCACCGCGCCAGCTCGGGCGGCGGCCCCCGCCAACTCCAGGAAGCGAAGCGTGCCGGGATCGATCTCTGCCGCCAGGACCAGCGCCTGGTGACTGAGTTCGGTCAGGTCGAGCACCTCAGCAGCCTGAGCAATCGCTACATAGTGATCCGCCGTCAGAACGTCCTTCGACCCTACGGCGGTGCTGCGCTCCCGGATCCACTCCGCTGCAGCGCGGCGTGCGATCTCGCGCACGTTGGGCAACAGAGCCTTCACCTGCTCGGGCTTGGTGCCCTGGGTGAGCAGTAACATCTCGACGCCGGCTGAGCTCGTGGCAAGCGCGAGGCGCGCCCTCGGACTATTCCCTCCGGAAACAAGATGAAGCAGGGGCCGACGCTCAGGGTAGGGCCCAGTCTCATCCAAGAGCTGTGCCTTCTCTTCGGGCGGCAGTCCGTTGACCACCTTCTGCAGCTCCTGCTTCTGAGCCGGGGAGAGGCCGTCGAGCACTGGCCCCAAGAGCGTCACCTCAGACATCTCTCGCGCCAACTCTTCGCGGGGCGTGGGAGGCGGCTTCGGCTTAGCCACGCTGGTGGGAGGTTTTGCGGGTGGCTCGCTTGGGTGACACGAGGTCAGCGCCAAGCACAAACCCAGACCCAAACGAGCTGGAACGGTCGCACAGTTCAGACCCAAACTCCTTCGGCGTTGCCGCATGGGGCGAACCATACACCAGGAGAGGAACTCCGACCTCGGCTGCACTCAGGTTCCACGTCGATCGACTCGCGACGGGGTTGGTCCAGGAGGGTTCCAGCGAGAAACTGCGCCTCGGGATTCCGCACCACCTCTGGTCACGCTGCGGCCCAAAGTTCGTTTTGCTTGGGAACGCGTCGCGCAAGCGTCGCCGAACCGGAGTTGGAGTGAGAATGAGAACCATCGCTCGGAAGCAGAGACCGACGTTTGCAATAGCTGGGCTCAGCCTCGCCGCCGTGCTCGGCGGCGCGCCCCTGGTTGCCTGCGGAAGCGACGAACCCGTCGGCTCCGACCTCGGCGGCAGCGGCGCCGAAGGCGGCGACGCCGGAGCAGCGGGTGCCGGCGCTGGTGGCGAGGCTGGCGCCGGTGGTTCCGCGGGGAGTAGCGGTGGCGCGGCGGTGGGTCGCGCCGATCCGGCGAACTTCCCAGAGACCTGCGACGACTCTTGCGAAACAGCGTGTGCCCGCCTCGACGAGTGCGGCGGTGCGGACTCGGAGTATCCCGTAGATCGCGAAACCTGCGTGTCGCTATGCGGGCTCGCACGGGGCGGCCCGGTGTGGGACGACATCTCCGGCAACTTCCGCTGCTGCACCAGTCAAGCGAGCTGCGGCGATGTACAGAACTGCGGTGGGTACCTGACTGTTCCCGATCCGGTGAACGCGTGTAAGCAGCTGTGCAACTGCTTGGTCGGGCCGAGCACCGCCCCCTCCCCCCCGGAAGGCGCTGTGGCTCCTCCCGGATACACGTTCTCGACGGACAGCGTGGTCGTGAGGCGTCTCGCGGCGGCTCAGGCATCGCCAACAAGCGCTGTCTCGCCTGGAAGCACTGCATTGCCTGGAAACGCAGCATTGCCTGGTGCCAAGCCGCTATTTGCAGGGCGCTACTCCGCCTATCAGCTGCCGTTCCCAGTCAGCCGCGCACACTTGGAGCGCGCTGGACTCGAGGCGCTGCCCACGTTTGTGGATGGTGCCGGGCGACTAGCGGGCGGCACCGCGGGGCTCTCGGTTCAGCTGAGCCGCCCTGAGCGCCTCGCGGAGGTGACCCGGGTCGCTGGTAGCTTCGGGTTCCCCGCCCCGGAGAAGCTCAAATACGGCGCCAATCTCTATTATCTACAGGGAAATGATCCGTGGGTCGCGCTCGAAGCGCGCGCCGCCTTGGCAGCGCTGCCGGGAGTCAGCGTCGAGGTGGACATGGTGCGTCAACACGAGGAGACGTATCACCCGCTCGATCCGTTGTTCCCCCGTCAGTGGCACCTGGAGAATCGCGGGGATCGCGACAGCGTGCGCGGTGTGGATGGTCGCGTCGCCGAAGCCTGGGACCTGAACTTCGGGCGTCAGCGGGTGGTCATCGCCGTCAACGACGACGGCGTCGCCATCAATCACAAGGACCTCTACTTCGACATCCTGGCTCCGCTGAACTACCCAGAAGACTGGGAGTCTCGCGTAGCCATCGGAGCGTTTGGTGGCCACGGCACTTCGGTCGCGGGCGTCGCGGCATCGAACGGCGACAATGGCACCGGCGGCAGCGGCGTTTGCCCCGGTTGTCGCATCTTGCCGAACTGGTTTGGAGAGTTTGGGTCGAGCGGCGGTGTTACCGACAAGGACATCGCGGATGGCTTCACGCGCATCGTGGATGGCGGCGCCTGGGTCATCAACAACAGCTGGGGCGCAGCAGGCGGAGACCCGCGCTTCCAGGTCTCGCAGTTCGGAGTCGTGGTGATCCCGCAGCTGGTCAAGGCAGCCTTCGACTACGCGGAGACCGACGGGCGCGACGGCAAGGGCACGGTCATCCTCTTTGCCGCGGGGAACTCGAATCAACTGATGAACGACTATGGCTCCTACGACAGCGTGCTTGGAGTGACCGCCGTCGATGATCAGGGGCTGAAGTCGTACTACAGCAACTACGGCCCCAAGGTGGACATCGCCGCGCCGTCCAACGGCGGTCTAAATGGCATCACCACCACGGCTGCGCCGGATGGCTACACCAACGCGTTTGGCGGAACGTCGTCGGCGTGTCCCTTCGCCTCCGGAGTCGCGGGCTTGGTCCTCAGCGCGAACCCGAACCTCACGGCCGCTGAGGTGCGCGATATCCTGCGCGCCTCAGCCACCAAGATCGACCCAGTGTGGGGTGAGTGGGAGAACGGCTTCTCTCCTTACTACGGCGCGGGCTTGGTCAACGCGTACGTCGCGGTACGCATGGCCACTGGGTGCTCCGACCCCGCGGACTGCCAAGCGCCGAGCGACGCCTGCGGCAACGACTGTGCAGGGGAGCAGTGCGCGCCTTGCCGTACGGATGCGAATTGCGCTGCGGGGTATCGCTGCCAAGCGCTGCCGGCGCTGGGAGAACAGGTGTGCGTCGCGGAGGTCGGCTCCGGCTCGTGCCCAGCGGGAACGGATCAAGTGGGTGATTACTGCATCCCTCAACCCAGCACCTGCGGCGTTTGCGAGGCCGAAGAGCGCTGCAACGGGCGTGACGACGACTGCGATGGCGCCATCGACGAAGACGCAGACTGTCAAACCCAGTGGTGTATCCAGGACGGTGCTGGCTGCGGAGACACCGGTCAGTGCGCGGGCATCACCTGCAGCACCGCGTGCTCGGCAAGCTCTCCCTGCGCGGAGAACGAGAGCTGCGACGTGGTGAAGGACCGCTACGGGCACAGCGTGATGAGCGAGCGAGCGTGCAACACGGACCTCTCGGCGGGTTGCCCCGCGGGCTGCCAGCTACTCGCATCGTCCCTGCCCGACGCCGAGCTGAAGGACTTCATCGACTGCATGGAAGACGGCGCAGCCGCTTGCTCGGCGGTGAACGCCTGCGCGGTGAAGTTGCCGGTCAGCTTCTAACCGCGGTTCCTCTCCCCCAAATCCAAGCTCATCGGAATCGACAAAACGGAGTCGATCTAGGGACTTAGGAGGCTTGGTTGGGGGTGAGGGAGCCACGCGAGGGAAAATCGACCGAGCGCCCGTCGAATTTTCCTGACAATTCGTCAACAAATGTTAGTTGACGATTCGTCAGCAAATGCCGCGTCCCCCTGAACCCGAAAAGCGCCGAGAGCTCGCGCGCCGCGCCGTGAAGGTGCTGCAGCACGAGGGCATGGATGTGTCCACGAGCCGCCTCGCAGAAGCACTGGAGACCAAGCGCCCAACGCTGCTCTACCACTTCCCTAACCGTGCGGATATTGCGGAGACGGCGCTCGAAGACCTGCTGAGCGAACAGATGCTGTTCGTGATGCAGCGCATCGAGTGTCATCAGCACCCGATCGATCGACTCTACGCTCAGGTGAAGGCAGTCCACGCATTTCACCACGGCAACGAACAGCGCATCGTGTTCCTGTCTCAGGCCATCGCTACCACGGGCAGCGCGCGCATGAGCCAGATCATGGAAGTCGGCAATCGGGTGTTCGAGGCGCAGCGTGTCGCAACCGCCGAGAGACTGCGCGAGGGCATGCGCAAGGGTGCCGTGGCAGACTGTGATCCGGAGGCGCTGGTCGCCCTGGTGCGCGCCGTCATCGACGGCTTGATGGTGCAACGAGTGATGACCGGTCTCGAGCTCGAGCCGGTGCACGAGACACTTTGGGAGCGACTCTTGAAGCCGCTCAAGCTCAGAGAGTGGGAGGAATCATGAGTCATTCGAGTTTTCCGGAGCGTGGCCAGAGCCGCGATGAAGTCCTTGCAGCCCTGTCCGATCAGCGCGCGCGCGACCTGAAGAGCGACGGCAGTGCGTTTGCGTTCGTCTATGACGCCGGGGAGCCTCTGCGTGAGCTGGCGCGAGAAGCGTTCGCGGCTTGCATGAGCATCAACGGTCTCGACCCGACGGTCTATCCATCCGCCCGCAAGATCGAGAACGCGGTGGTCGCCGCATCGCTAGAGCTGATGCACGCGCCCGAAGGCGCCGTCGGCACGGCAACGGCTGGAGGCACCGAGAGCGTGCTCCTCGCGGTCAAAGCCGCCCGCGACTACGCGCGTAAAACGCAGCCGCAGATCACGGCCCCAAAGATGCTGCTGCCGGAGACGGCGCACGCCTGCTTTCACAAGGCAGCACACTACTTCGGTGTCGAAGTGGTGGTGGTCGACGTGGACCCACAAACATTCCGCGCGGATGTTGAAGACGCAAAGCGCAAGCTCACGGACGATGTGATCCTGATCGTCGGCTCCGCCCCGAGCTACGCCCACGGCGTGATCGACCCCATCGCCGAGCTGTCAGAGCTGGCACGAGAGCACGGGGTCTTGATGCACGTCGACGCCTGCGTCGGCGGGTGCATCCTGCCCTTCATGGTGGACAACGGCGAGCAGCTGCCGGCGTTCGACTTCCAGTTGCCCGGCGTCACCAGCATCTCGATGGATCTCCACAAGTACGGCTTCGCACCCAAGGGGATCTCCATCGTCTTGCAGCGCACCCGCGCGGTGCGTGACGCGCAGTACTTCGCGTGTGCAACCTGGAGCGGCTACTCAATCGTGAACTCCACGACCCTCGGCTCGAAATCAGTCGCCGCGATGGGCGCAGCGTACGCGCTCTTGCATCACCTGGGTCGCGAAGGCTACCGCGAGCGAGTAGCCGCGATGTGGGCAGCGACCCAAGAGCTGGTCACCGCGATCGAAGCGCTGCCAGAGGTCGAGCTCTTGACGCGCCCCGACGCGAACCTGTTCGCTTTCAAGACCACCCAGGGCGATCTCTTCGAGCTCTCGGACCGCCTCACGGAGTGTGGCTGGCACGTCCAGCCGACGTACGCCTATGGGCGCTCCCCCGCGCACATCCACCTCACGCTGGATCCGGGCAACGCCGCCCGCGTAACAGATTTCCTCAAGGATTTGAAGCAGTGCTTGGTCGGGCTGCCTGAGCCGACGGAGCCACCGGCTCAGGTCGTGCAGATGCTCGAGGCGGCGGCGAGCGGAGGCGCTGGCGACCTGGACGCCGGCATGCTGATGCAGCAGCTGGGTATCGCCGACGGACAGCTACCGGGACGCTCAGCGATGATCCATCGCCTGTTGAATGCGGCGTCACCGAAGACGCGCGAGGCGCTGCTCGTGCTGTTCATCGGGGAGCTGTTCTCATGCTGAAAGCGCTGCTACCGAGCGGGCTGAAGCAAGAGCTACTGACTCGGGGTGCAAACTGGCTCGCGAAGCGCGAGACGGGAGGCGAGCTGGGGCGCGGCAACAAGCCCCTGCGCATCGCGTACGGCCGCATCTTTCACGAGGCCAACGCGTTCTCCCCGGTGACCACTACGGAAGACGACTTCCGACGCATGCATCACTTTGCCGACGCAGCGCTCGCGGACGCAGCGAGCCTCGAAGGTGAGGAGCTGAAAGGCTACATGCCTCACGCAGAGCTGAGTGGCTTCGTCCACGCTGCGAAGCTGGCTCAAGGTGTGGAGACGGTACCTCTGAGCTCCTCGTTGGCGGTGCCGGGGGGTCCGCTGACGGCAGAGTGCTTTGCGTGGCTGCTGAGTGAGCTCTTGGACCGCCTCAAAGCGGCGGGCCCCGTTGACGGCGTTTACCTCGCGCTGCACGGCTCGATGGAGGTACAGGGCCTAAAGGAATCTCCCGAGGGCCTGATCATCCGACGCGTACGCGAGCTGATCGGACCCGACGCAGGCATCGCCGTTAGCTTCGATCTGCACGCTAACCTCGCGGCAGAGCTGATCGAGCCGGTGGACGTCTTGGTCGCCTACCGCACCAACCCCCACTGGGACCTCGCGCCGACTGGTTTCCGCGCGGGAAATAGATTGATCCGGTTTCTGCGTGGTCAGACTCGTCCAGTGCACGCCTGGCGAAAACTCCCCATGGTGATGGGAGGAGGTACATCCATCGACTTCCTGGCCCCGATGCGCGGCGTCTTTCGCTACATGCGCAAGCTCGAGGATGACCCGCGGGTGCTCAGCGCGAGCCTGTTCATGGTGCACCCTTTCACCAGCGCGGAGAACCTTGGCTGGGCAGTGCACATCACCACGAATGGCGATAGCGCGCTGGCGGAACGCTTGGCGGACGACTTGGCGGAGCGGGCGTGGGAGCAGCGGAAGGTGAAGCTGCCGCCGCTCCTCGACGTCGACCAGGCCCTCGACGCCGTGGCGTCTCGCCGAGCCCGGCGAGCGGGCCCGGTGACCCTGGTGGATGTCGACGACATCGTGGGCGCTGGCGCTCCTGGCGGAAACACGCACATCGTGCAGGCGCTTGCGCGAGCCGACCGCGGCCTGAAGGCGCTCGTCCCGGTCCACGACCCGGCGTTGGTCGGGGAGCTGTGGAACGCGCCGCTCGGCTCGACCCATGAGGTCACGCTCAAGGGCACTCCGGGCTACGACCAACCGGAGGTGCGCCTCAACGCTCGGGTCGTCGCACGCCAGAACTCGGACTTCGGGCGCCAGCTTAGGCTGGACGTACCCCACCGCAACGCAAAGTCCCCCGAGGATTGCTTCCACGTGGTGATCTCCGAGCGCGCTCCGTTGCCGATCAAACCACGCTTCTGGACCGAGCTTGGAATTTCCCCCAGGCAATCAGATCTGATCGTCCAGAAGAACTTCTTCCACTACCGGATCTTCTACACCACAGTGTCCTTCCGGCACCTGCCGGTGGTGTCGTCCGGGGCGACTAGCCTGGAACGGGTCAGAACGCGGCGCTACGCCGTCCCAGCCTATCCCGGGTCTGAGCCCGACAGCTGGCAGCAGTACGACCCGACGCTCAGGGCGCTCGGCGGCGCACGGGGACACGTCGAGCTCGAGCCGACCGCTGCTCACAACGCCTGCTGAACAGCGACGCCGTAGCAGCGCCCCGGGCCCCTGGCTTTCACGAAGCCCGCCTGGCGCTGATGCCGCATCCCGCCCGGCCAAGCCGCAAGTTTGGCCGGGTTTCTGCCATCTCGCCGCCACCTGAGCGTGATTGCCGCTCTTGGTCGGGGCTCCGTTTGCTGGTACGACACTCGCCACTTTGGCGTCAGCTTACGGAGACTTTGCCGCGCCGTTCCTCGGCCGGCCGATGCAGGTGTGATGGCAGCGGAGCACGACAGCGCCGCTGATGCGGCAGACGAGCATGCGGTGGACTCGGCCACGAGCTCCGCGGAGCCGGACGCGGCGGACGCCAAACCAGCGACCGCGGGCGCGGACGACGCCGCAGCGGTACCCGTGAAGGTAGCTCCTCCGCCTCGGCCACCTCGCGCATCGCCGCTGTGGCGAGGCCCACTGCTCACGCTGATCGGGGCGGTTGGGTGCCTGGTGTTGATGGCCGCAGACCGTCACTGGGGAACCTGGGGAGTCCCCGTAGGCGCGCTGTTCGTTCTTGTGTCGAGCGTTGGCATCCTGGATGTCTTCGAAGGCTGGAATCAGCGGGACACGAAGCTGGTTCAGGCTGTGCCCATCGGCGAGCTCGTCGCGAAGCTGATCGAACTCAGCGCTTCCACCATCGTGCTCGCGGCGCTGCTGAAGCTCGCCGTATCTGGCGCGTTGATGTTCTCGCCTAATTCCCCACGGCAACAGATTCTGATCGCCGGCGGCTCGGTCACCTTCGCGTTCTTGTGGGTCGTCGTTTGCGTCTTCCGCGTGGGCAAAGGCGTCGGCGTCTGGAACTTGGACGAACAGGGGCAGGTTCGCGGTCTGTTCAGGCGGCACGGCTTCTGGCTCATCGTCATCACGACGCTCGTGTACCTGCCGATGCTGGGTTCTTTCTCCCTGACGGACCCCTGGGAGACTCACTACGGCGAGGTCAGTCGTGAAATGCTCGCCAAGGACGACTGGATCTCCTTGTGGTGGGCGCAGGATGGCTGGTTCTGGTCGAAGCCGATCCTCGACTTCTGGATGCAGGGGCTGAGCTTTGCGACATTCGGCGTCCAGTATCAGCCTGACCAGATGCTCGCGGGCGCCGCCTCGGGGCGCTTGCCTCAGCCAGAATGGGCGGCTCGCTTCCCGGTGTTCCTGATGTCCCTCGGCAGCACCTATGTGCTCTACCGCGGCATGGTGAAGGCCGCTGGCAGGCGCGCGGCGTTCCTTGGCGGGGTGATCCTGATCACGATGCCGTACTGGTTTCTGTTGTCGCACCAGACGATGACGGACATGCCGTACGTCGCCCCGCTAGCGGCGGCGGGGGGCTTCTTCCTTTTAGGTTTCCTTACGGATACATCCCAGGAGATCCGGCGCTATGAAGTGCGTTTCGGTGGTCGCACGCTGTCGCTCAGCGCGTGGCACTTGCTCTTCGGTGTGATCTCACTGCTGGTCGTGCCACAGGTGCTGTACCTGATCAGCCGCAACGTCTCGCTGCTGCTCAGCGGGCCGCACCTTGGCTTTCAATGGCACCTCGATCAGTTCACGTCAGGCTCTGGAGGTGGCAACTGCGGCCTGCCAGGTAACCAACCGTGTCGCACCGGGGGCCCGGTGTATGGCGCGCTCTGGCTGCAGCCTTCGGTGCTGGGCTTGCTCTGGGCCCTGGTGCTGTTCTTGCTGCTGCTGCTCAACCGGCAGGAGCGGCGCCTTTCCCGGATCTATTTCCTCGCGGCATGGCTCATGACCGCGCTGTCCACGATGGGCAAGGGTGCGCCAGGCCTGGTGCTGCCCCTGGTGATCGCCCTGTCCTATGTGGGAGTCACCCGACGCTGGAACTGGCTGCTCAAGATGGAGCTGCCCGCGGTGGTGCTGCTCGTGGGCTGCGTCGCGCTCCCTTGGTACGTGCAGATGTACCTGCGCCACGGCTCCCCATTCACGGATCGCTTGATCTTCCATGACATGTTCAAGCGGGCGTTCGTCCATGTTCACGACACGAACAGCGGCGACGACGTCACCTTCCGCTACTACGTCTGGCAGCTCGGGTACGGCTTGTTCCCCTGGACGGGCCTGTCCGCCGCGGGCCTCTTGTGGTGGGCGCGGCGTCCAGAGCGCGACCCGACGCGCCGCAACGACGCCTTGCTCTTGCTGGGCATGTGGTTCGTGGCTGCGTTCGGCATGTTCAGCATCACGCTGACCAAGTTCCATCACTACATCTTGCCAGCCGTGCCTCCGATCGCGATGTGCGCCGGCGTCGTCCTCGACCGCATGCTCGGTCGCCCAGAGGTACCCGCGGGCAGCGGCTCTGGCAGGAGCCCGATCAAGGCACGCTCCGCGGTTCCCTACGCGTTGACCATCGGCTCGGCCGCGCTGCTGCTGAGCTACTCAGCCACGCTTTTATTTCCGGGTGGAATCCTTGGCTCACAGCCAGACGGGAGCCCACCGGCGCCTAGCCGTGCGGCGGCGCTGGTGACGTTCATCGCAGCGCTGGTTGGCTTCGCCCTCGCAGTGCGCGTGTTCGGCGCGAAGCGGCCGAGACTCGTCCCTGGTAGCCGACCGGCATTCTCCAGCGCCTTGCTCGGAGCGATCGCGCTCTGCTCGGCGCTGGTCATCGCCGTCGTCGGTGTGGACTTGGTGTCGAGCCAACCCGGTGACATCGAAGGCCAGGCTCGGCTGATGCACCTGTTCACCTACAACTACAAGCGCCCATGGCCGAAGACGCTGGATTTCAACGGCGCGCTCTCCGGGTTCACCCTCGCTGCAGCACTGGCGTGCGCACTGATGTTCTGGCGTTGGCTCAGGCCCCACGCCGCCGCTTTGCTGCTGGGCGTTTCCGTGTGGTGGGCCGCGTGGGGTGTAAACGCCTACTTCGTGAAGCTAGGTCCCCACTGGGGGCAGCGTGAGACGATCCTCGAGTACTACCGTCAGCGCTCCGGCCCTGACGAGCCCATCGTCGCTTACCAGATGAACTGGAAGGGTGAGAACTTCTACACGGGCAACCGCATCCCCGCGTTCGTCGCTACAGGACAGAAGTTCAAGGAGTGGATCGCCGAGCAGCGCAAAGCCGGCGTGAAGACCATCTACTTCACTACAGAGCACGGCCGCATCTCGTCACTGAAGCGCGAACTCGACAACCCGGCGCACCTCGAGGTGCTGACAGACGAGGCGCTGAACAACAAGTTCATGCTCGCGCGCGTGATCTTCGACGACGAAAAGAAGTAGCGCACTCAGAAGCGGCCGCGCCAGCCAGCCCAGGCGCCGTCCCGAGTCGGCGCGGCCGCGGGCCCTGAGTCACTGAGCCAGAGGTAGCCAAAGACTCCCGCGCTCACCACGCCAACGCCGAGCAACACATCGCCGATCACGCGTCGGTCGCGGATGCTCTCACGGTCTGCCTCCGGACAACCAGGCGCGCAGCCGCGGTCCAACAAATCTTGCCGGAGGTTCTCAGCGGCCAACCAGAAGTAAGCCGCGCCGAGCAAGCTGGTCAGGCTCACCCCCCCAGCGATCCAGGCTCCCGTCGGCAGCCCTGCGTCAGCCCGCGGCCCGACACCACGCGCTTGATCCCGCTGAGTGGTGGCGCCGTTTGGGCTGCCCCCCGCGCTTGGTCCCGACTCCGGCGGTGCTGGATTTACCTCAGGGAAATGTACTTCGACGCGACGGTTCTTCTCGCCTTGCAGGATCGTGAGCTCGAGCTGGTGCGTCTTGCCCCTTCGAGTGACCTTCAAGCGGCGGCGCCCCGGATCGACCTCCAGCGCGTGCCCGTCGAGGGACGCTGCTCGAGTCTCGCCGTCGATCTCGACGCTGACGTCGCTCAGCTCTTCGCCACGCCCATCGAGCGCCACGACGACGACGGTCGGCATGCTGGAACCAACCTCGGTGAGCCAGGTGGTGCAGTCACGCTCGACCTCGGGGAGGCAGTCCTTGGCGCACTCGATCAGCTGCTTGCGCGCGCTGCGGAGCTTGCCCTCACGCATCAGCTTCTGCGCTGCGACGTAGGCCGCACCGCACTCCGCGTGATCGGCTAACGCGCTTTCCCCTACGGAAGCGACGCATCCAAAGCACAGCGCCGCCAGCAGCGTGCGCTGCCCCCGCGCATGACCACCTTGGACTCGTACGCTAGCTTGAGTCTCACCCGTCACAGACATTCCGGCTTGATGTGCTTGATCCCGTTATCATCCACGGTGACGGGTGCCAAACACTCTGGCCGGGCTGCCGGTGGCGCGTGAGCGGTCGCGACACCGCTCGCTTTTGCGGGCTTGCTCTTTGGGCGAACGACCCGCGGAGCGGCGGGTTCGGGAACCAGCGGTTTCTTCTGATCTTCCAGCGCAGCCTTGGCAGGTTCCGGCTCGCTGTTTGGCGTGGGAAGCGTCTCGGGGTCGGACTCACGCGGACGCGGGGGAGTGACGGTAGGAGCAACCTGCGAGTCTTGCAGCGCTGGATCTTGCAGCGCCGAGCCGACGCTCGGCCCTTCCACGGCGACCGGACGTAACTGCCACCAAGCAAGCCCACCCAAGCCGAGCAGTGCAAGGGCAGCGAGCGGCCACAGCTTGCGACGCGGCTTGGCCGGTGGTGTGGCTGGAGCGAACGACGTGAAGTTGCCGGACTCCGTACCCACCTTGCGCACGACGCTCGAGCCGTGCGCGGGAGTGGGGCGACTCGGGCGCTGCCAACTCGCTGAGGAGTCCAGCAGCTCTCGGGGAGGCGTGGGCAACTGCGTGAGATCCAAGGTCTCGACCTCGAAGAGCTGCTTGCGTCGCTTCGCGAGGTGCTCCCGAGCCAGTCCCTCCAGCCAGTTCGCCACCTCGTGGTGTGGCGCTGGCGCTTGCACTGCTTGTAGAGCGATCGCGAACTCGAGAGCCGTTTGAAAGCGTTGCTCTGGGTCGCGCTGGAGTGCGCGGTCCAACACGGGCTGGAAAGGCTCCAGCGCCGGGTCGTAGTCCGCTAGGCGGGGGAACTCGCCACGCATCAGGAGTTCCATCGCCTCGGCCTGCGTTGCCGTGTGGATCAAGGGCTCGCCAGTGAGCGCCTCGAACAGCACCGCGCCAGCGGCGAAGATGTCGCAACGCGAGTCGATGGGCGTGTTCAACACCTGCTCCGGCGCCATGTAACGGAGCTTGCCCTTGATTTCGCCATCTCGCGTCGACTGGATGCGCCCGGTGCCCTTGGCGATACCAAAGTCGAGCACCCGGGCGACCCCGTCGCTGCCTAGGAGAATATTCTGCGGGGAAACATCTCGGTGAACCAGCTCCAGGGGCTGGCCCTGGGCATCCATGGCTCGGTGCGCAGCATGCAGGCCGTGGAGCACACCGCTCATGATCGAAACGACGAGGGATGTGTCCAGGAGCTCACCGCGCTTCAAGCTCGCCGCCAAGAGCCGCCGGAGCGTTTCGCCCTCCACGTACTCCAGGACGAGCAGCACCTCGGTGAGCGCGGGCTCGCCGTCCAGCGTCGAGTCAGGATCGGTGACCTCGAGCACATCGAGGATCGCCACCACGTTTGGATGTCGCACGCGCGCCGCGAGGCGCGCTTCATCCAGAATCAGCGTGACGAAGCCAGGGTCACCAACCAGGTGTGGGTGCAAGCGCTTCACCGCGACGGGCTTTACGAAGCCGCCCGGCCCAAGCACGCGTCCCAGCTGGACACGCGCCATGCCGCCCATGCCGATCTCGTGCAGAACCAAATAGCGCCCCGCGAGCACTTCCGGCTCCACTGGGCGCAGCTTCGCCGCGCTGTCAGCTCGAGACTGCCGCTGAACGCTCATCGACGCGCTCAGCCTGCAACGGCTTGGAGCGCAAAGCCAGTCCTTCAGGACTCAAGTTTCTTGGGCGAGCGTTTGGTTGCCGCGTCTATGAGCGCGATTCGCAAGTGCTTCATGAGTTAGCGATGGACGTGAGTGGGAACCCGGACGACGCGTCGCGTATAGTGTCTAACGTGGCCAGCGCAGGCGTCATCGCGCGTCGAAACACCAGCTGCGCAGCATTCCGGCGTGCGCTCCTCGCCGCGTCCATCTCCGCAGTCGGCCTAGCTGCACTTGGATGCAGCCTCGTCGGCGCGGACGTCGATCAGCTGTTTGGCGGCGCGACCTGCAAAGGCGACTGCAAGGATGCCGGGACGGACGCGGACGCCAGCACCTGTGACCCGATCAAGCCACCGCTGCGCCCCAGCGGCGCTGACTCGAGCGGCCCAGAGCGCTCCTACATCCTGCGCGACATTCAAATCGATCAGTCCCTCGATCGCTGGGCAACGCTCGGATTCGATCTGGACGATCGCTGTTCGCTACCGCCCGATCCCGATGTCGAGTGCCTGCCCCCAGCCGGGACGACGCCTGAGACCGACGGCGAGCGAGGCATCGACAACGCGTTTGGTCACCGCATGGCCAGCACGCTGGTCGGACTAGACACGAACCTCGAACCTCGTATCCGCAAGGATCAAGAACGAGGCCGCGGTGGGATCTTGGTTAACATCCGGGGCTACAACGGTGAACCCAACGACCCGAGCGTAGACGTGTTCATCGCCCAAACCATCTACGCCATCCCCCATGGTCAGAGCATGGAGGCCGACCCGAGCTGGGATGGTCGTGATCGCTTCTACTGCGAGGACTCGGCGTTCGACGGCAGCGCGGACAAGCCACTGGTCAAAAACGACAACGCGTACGTCAGCGATGGTTGGCTCGTCGTGCGCCTACCGGATCGCGCGGACATCACCTTCAACATCGACGACGGGGCGGTCAACTTCCGCTTCATCAACGCCAGCATCGTCGGGCGCATCTCCCCCGATGGTCAGTTCCTCGAGGATGTGGTGCTGAGCGGCCGCTGGGCGCTGTCGGACATTGCCCTTGCTGCGGACCAGCTTGGGATCTGCGAGGGCAGCGTGGAGCGCAAGTTCCTCGACAACTCACTCTCCAGCATCGCTGACGTGCGCGCGACGCCAGGCACCGGCGGGCCAACTGCACTGTGTGACGCGGTCAGCGCCAGCTTGGGCTTTCGTGGTTACCGCGGAGTGTTCGAAGGACTCGCGGTCACCGAAGACGTGCCGATGGCCTGCCCATAGGCATCAGAAGGCTCTCTTCTTGGGGGTGAGGGCGCACTTCAATGAAGCTGGGGCAAGGCGCTCAGCTCTGAGAGGCCGCGCGCCGCGCCAGGAAGAACGCTTCAAGCGCGTCCAGCAAGCCGTCCACGGTGTAACGCTCGGCTTCGACGTCCACTCGCAGCCCCCGTTCGCGCAACGTCGCAGACGTCACCGGACCGATGCTCGCGAGCACGACCCCCGCCGGCAATACGGCGTCTCCAAGCGCGTCGGCGAAAGAGTGCGCCGTTGAGCTCGAGGTAAAGAGCGCCACATCGACTCCTCGCGCGCCGCTGCCATCGACTCCGAGCGCCGCCCGGAGCTCGACTTGCTCAGTCTCGCTGAGCTTCAAGGTTTGGTACGCGGGGACCACATCGACTTTCGCGCCTGCCGCTACGAGCAAGTCAGGTAGAGCCTCACGGGCTTCCAGCGCGCGCAGCAACAGGACGCGGCTCCTCTCCCCCAACCCCCGATCCAAGAGATCGCGAGCAAACGCCTCCCCGACGTATTCCTTCGCCACCAAATCCGCACGGATACCCAATTGATGCAGAGACTGCGCGGTCTTGGGGCCGATGCAGCCAACCTTCGCCGCACCGAAGGCTCGCGCGTCTCGCCCCGCACGCCCAAGAGCCTCAGCGCAACTGGTGACGCCGTTGGCGCTCGTGAAGAGCACCCAGTCATAGCTGCTTAGCTCAGCGATCGCCTGCTCGAGGCGTGCCGGATCCGGCGGAGGCTCGATGCGAATCAACGGGCGCGTCACTGGTTGCGCGCCCCGCTCCCGGATCAGCGCCGCGGTGCTTTGGGCTTGCGCCGCCGGGCGCGGAACCATCACGCGCTGACCAAACAACGGGCGTGAGTCGTACCAGGCGAGCTTGGAGCGAAGCTGGGTGACTTCACCGATCACGATGATCGCGGGGTTTTGCAGACCCAGGGTGTGAACACGCTCCGCGATGTTCTCGAGGGTGCCCTCTGCCACGCGTTGTTGAGGACGGGCACCCCACTGAATGACCGCCGCTGGCGTGTCCTTGGCGCGGCCTCCATCAATGATGGCCTGGGTGATCTCCGCGATCCGGCGCATGCCCATGAGCACGCAAATGGTGTCAGTGGCCGTCGCGAGTTTTTTCCACGCGGTATCGGACCACTGCTTGCCTTCGCGATCACTGCCGGTGATGAACGTGACGCTCGACGACAGATCGCGGTGGGTCATCGAGATCCCGGCGTAGGCGGTGGTCGCGACCGGGCTCGAGATCCCAGGCACGATTTCGAAGGGGATGCCCGCGTCCGCCAAAGCCTCCGCTTCCTCGGCACCGCGCGCGAACAGCAGCGGATCCCCGCCTTTGAGGCGCGCCACGTGTTTGCCGGCTCGGGCCAGCTCGATCAGCTGGGAGGTGATCCAACTCTGATCGGGGCTGCGTTCGCCATAGCGCTTACCCACGTTGCGACGCTCTGCGTCGTCGCGACACCAATCGAGAAGCGCGGGATGGGACAGCGCGTCGTAGAGCACAACGTCCGCCCGGCCGAGGAGCTCACGCCCTCGAACGGTGATCAGGTCCGGCTCTCCCGGCCCAGCCCCAATCAACCACACCTTTCCCATCTGCTCGTTCACTGCTCGACCTCTCTCAGTGTGCGCGATCCCGGTGGTCGAAACCTAGCGTCAACACGCCAGACGTGGAGCGGCATTCAAGCGCAACGGTCGCGACTGCATGTCACGTGATCTTCGCGAGTTGACGGCTAGATCACCGCAGCGGTTCCTCAGCGCTCTTGAAGCTGGTGCAAGGCCGGGCGAGCGCTGGTCGACCGGGCCGGGAGGTTTGAAGCAATGATTCGAGATTCTGGAACCCCGCGTACGAATCGGTCTCACATGCACCCACAAACCGCCGGTTCCTGGATAGCGCTTGACCGGAGCGCAGACTGTCCGAGAATGCCCCACCTTGCCACACCTGCATCCCTGGCTGGTTGTCGGCACTCCGCTCTTCCCCTCACAGAGCCGCTCCCCTCCTCCATGGACCGCAAGCAACCCCGCGTCGAGTTCATCCACCCCGCTGACGACGAGTCCGCACTTGGTCACGCACGGAAGCTCGAGGGAACCAGCGAGGACAGCTGGTACGTGACCAACGGCGTCGTCGCCACCGGTCCCATCGGGTTCAACCTGCTGTCCCGAGGTATCGCCCACGGCAGGGTCGCCTTGACGGCATTCGTCCGCCACGCCAGCTGGCGCGTGTGGCGCCGCCTGAAAGAACTCGAGCACCTCGACGTTTCCGAGCGGAATGCACTGGTCAAGCGCCTGGCGGAGGCGAGCGCCGGAGTAGAGCCGCGCTCACCACACCACGAGAGCGGGGAAACGCTGCGGGTTCGCTCGGACTACGACTCCCAGCCGCCCTCCACGCTCCGCCCGCCGCCTATCGATCCAGTTGGCGTGCTTGCGAGTGCCACTTGCCTCTCGGACGCACTGATGCTGTGTGTCACCACCGCCATGACGGCCGCGAGCGCGGACATTGCGCTGCTCTTGCGCGCCACTCCGAGCGGCCACCTGCGGGTCGAATCGACCAGCGGCGGAGGCAGCGAGCTCTTGCTTGGGGAGACGCTGTCTCCCTCCGATGCGGCGGCAGCGGCCGTGCGCAGCGGTCGCTCGTTGATCGCCGAGGCAAGGGATGGCGCCGTCGCGCGCAGTGTTTCCGCGCGGCTAGAGCGCGCGGCGGGCCAGGTGACGAGCGTCGCTTCGCTCCCGATCTTCTTGTTGGGCGAGCCGTTCGCCGCGCTGGAGCTCGGGCGGGTCTTTGGTGGCTTTCGGGCTCGTGATGTGGCCCGCGCCGAAGACGTGACCGAGGCGCTCATCGCGCGCATCGTGGTCGACGGCTGGGTCGACTGAAGCTAGCCGCGCCCGTCTAACTTGCTGCGCCGCTCACTGGGAGGAGCTCGCGGCCACGCGCACCCAGAAGTCCTGGCAGGTGTTGTTGTAGACTTCGATCTTCTCGTCGTCGACGCTGAGCAGCGCCTCATCCCCCGCGGCCTGGCTCACGGTGCCCGGGTTCTCCTCGAAGGCGACGTAGGCCGTCACCACCTCGGGCTGCTTCCCGAAGCCGTGGTAGAACTGATACACCTTTCCTGGAGGAAACGGAAAGTACGGCCCCTGCCAGTCGCTGCTGGCATACGTGGCGCCCACCGGCTGAATGTCTCGCACCTCGACGATGCCGTCTTCATCGACGCCTTTGTCACACGCGGAGGAGGAGCATCCGCTCGCGCTGCTCGCTGCGCCCGCGACCGCGAGGCAAAACAGGGCGGCGCTTGGCAAACCAGCGCCCCAGACGCCGCGACGTGTTTTGCTAGGGATGGCTCGGCGCTGCTTCATCGCTGCCAGTGGTAGCCGAAAGGCGCAGCCTTGGCGAGGCGATGCGAGCGCTCGAGTGCCCTGCGAGGAACTTATCCGGAAACTGTGAGCAAGGGACGCCGATAGGGGCGGCATGAAGACATTCGCGTGGCCCATTGCTGGGCTGTTCCTACTGGCGCTTGAGGCCGGTTGTACGACGACGGTGGAGGGCAGCGGTGGAACCGGTGGGGCCGCGCCGTTTGGTGTTCAAGGGGAGCAGGCCGCGTGCGCCGGTCATGAAGCGGTGGACGACTGCGACCGCTGCGTCGAGGCCAGTTGCTGCGAGGAGTGGCAGACGCTGGCTGCTGATCCCTACTATCAGATTTGGATGACCTGCGTGGAAGCCTGCACCACCCGAGAGTGCAGCGATCTGTGTTCAGACGCTTGGGCAACAAATGGCGCTCAAGCCAGCCACGACAAGTTCTGGGCCCATGTCGACTGTGAGCTCAAAGCCTGTCCCAACCTCTGCGACTGAACAGGCCCGAAGACTACATCCGCACGGAACTGCTGTCTGGACAGCCTTCGGTGACCTCCGTCAGGTCCGCTGCGCTCAGCTTGCCCTCTCCCCCAACCCGCTTGGCGGCATTTGAGGAGCCCTTTGCGGCGCTAGCAGTCGGCTCAGCATCGTCCGCGCTCGGTTCGTTGCTTCGCTCACCTTCGTTCGCGCCTTGCTCGCTGCTTCGCTCGCCTTCGCTCGCACCTTGCTCGTTGCTTCGCTCACCTTCGTTCGCGCCTTGCTCACTGCTTCGCTCCGCGAAGTGAAGCTGGTACAGCTTGGCGTAGAGGCCGCCTAGGGCGAGCAGCTCCTCGTGGTTGCCTTGTTCGACCACATGGCCCTTGTGGAAGACGACGATGCGATCGGCGGCGCGCACGGTACTCAGGCGGTGCGCGATGATCATCGCGGTGCGCCCTTCCATCAGGCGCTCGAGGGCGCGCTGCAGGCGTGCCTCGGTGTCACTGTCGACGGAGGCGGTCGCCTCATCGAGGATCAAGAGCTGGGTGTCGCGGTACAAGGCCCTCGCGAAGGCGATCAGCTGGCGCTCCCCCGCGGAAAAGTTCGCGCCGTGCTCGTCGACCTCAGCCAGAACACCTCCCTTGCGCCGCTCGAACAGGTCCAGGGCATCGATCTGGCGCAGCGTCTGCTTCACGCGCTCGATGTCGGGCTCGAGCCCCGCGGCGATGTTGGAGGCCACGGTGCCTTGGAACAGGAACACGTCCTGGGGCACCACGGCGAAGCGCTTGCGCAGCTCATCGCGCGAGATCCCGCGCACGTCTTTGCCCTGCACCCGCACCACGCCACCCTTCAGCTCGTAGAGCCGCAAGAGCAAGCTGGCGACGGTGGTCTTGCCAGCGCCGGTCGGGCCGACCACGGCGATCTTCTCGCCGGGCCGCGCGCTGAAGGACACATCCTTCAGCACCGGCACTCCGGGCTTGTACTCGAAGTCCACGTGATCGAGCTCGAAGGCTAGCCCCGCATCGCCGTCGTCCGGGTTGCTCGTGGGTGCGGCGTCAACCTCCTTGATGTCGAGCAAACCGAACACGCGCTCAGCGCCCGCCATCGCGGACTGGAGCAGTGTGTAGCGCTGCGCCAAGGCGCTGATGGGCTCGAAGAACATCACCAGGTAGGCGTTGAACGCCACCAGCGTGCCGAAGCTCGACTGACGGTAGCCGAGGGCCAGAATGATGCTCGCCAAGCACACGGCGCTCACCATCTCGATCGCGGCATCTTGAATCGCCTCGTACTTCACGGAGCGGATGTTCGCGTCGCGGTAGTCCGAGTTGATCTGATCGAACTCGCGCCCCGCGGCGTGCTCACGTCGGTAGGCCTGAACGATGGCCATGCCGTTGACCTGCTCGTTCATGGTGGCGTTCATGCGCGCCGTCTTTGCGCGGATGTCGCGGTACGCTTCCCGGGAGCGCTTGCGCACCGCGCGCACCAGCAGCACCACAGGTGGTACCGCGAGGAAAGCGATGATGCTGAGGTGCCAGTCGAGGATGAGCATCGCCACCACGATGCCAACCAGGCGAATCAAGTCACCGAACGCGCCAAGCGCGCCAGAGGCGAAGAGCTCCAAGATCGCGTCGACGTCGTTCGTCACGCGAGTGACCAAGCGCCCTACCGGCTGCACATCGAAGAAACCGACCTTCAGCTTGTGCAGGTGCTTGAAGATCACCCGGCGCAGGTCAGCCATGGCGCGCGCGCCAACCACCTGAATGGTGTAGATCTGGAAGAAGCTCAAGAGCTGGGACACGACGACGATAGCGGCGACGATCAAGCCGCCACGCATCAGCACGCCAGCGTCGCGCGAGGCGACACCGTCATCGATCGCCCAGCGCATGACGAGGGGCTGCGCCAGCGCGCCCGCGGCGGTGATCATCACCACGCTCATCGCGGCGAAGAACAGCGTGCGGTACGGGTGCACGAAGGGCCACAGCCGCTTCATCAGACCCCAATCGTACGACTTTCCAAGCGCGTCCTCCTCGTGGAAGGCCCGCAGGATGGCTTCGGTCTGTTTCCGCCCGGCAGGAGCCGGCGCCTCCGCCTCATTGGCTTTGGCGGGAACCGCTTGTTCGCTCGGGCTCACGCCAAGGCTCCTTCTAGCTCCGCCGAATCGACCGCTGCTAGCTCCTGAGCGCCGATCCGCTCGAGCTCACTCTCCAGGCGCTGCTCTTCGGCGAAGGTCGCGTACAACCCGCCTGCGGTGCACAGCTCCTGGTGGGTGCCCTGCTCGACGACCCGTCCTTGGTCCAAGACAATGACTTGATCACAGCGCGCGGCTGCAGCAACGCGGTGAGTGATCAGCACGACGCCACGCTGGGCGCGCTGCCGGTCGATTGCTTCGAGGATGTTCTTCTCCGTGCGGCCGTCGACGGCGCTCAGCGGGTCGTCCAGCACCAGCACCTTCGGCTCGGAGACCAGCGCCCGGGCCAGCGCCACACGCTGCTTTTGGCCACCAGAGAGCTGGACCCCGCGCTCACCCACCACGGTGTCGAGGCCGTCGGGCAATCCGAGGATTTCGTCCAGCACCTGAGCTTCCGCCGCGGCCTGGCGAATCGTCAAGAGCGAGGGCCCGGTGTCCGGCTCGTCCAGCACGAAGCCGACATTTCGCCCCGCCGTCGTGGAGAAGAGGAAGGCGTCCTGCTGGGCGTATCCAACGACCCCACGCACCTGCTCCAGAGGTAGGTCGCAAATGTCCACGCCATCCAGGAAAACGGTTCCGCGCGGAGTTGGCATCAACCGCGCTAGCAGCACAGCCAAGCTGCTCTTACCGCTCCCCGTGCGCCCGACGACTGCGAGGGACTTCCCCGGCTCGAGGTCGAAGGACACATCTTCAAGCACGCGGTTGTCGCCGTAGCTGAAGGAAAGGTGCTTCACCGACAGCTTGCCGAGCACGGGCTCAGGGAGACGCTGATCGCCGTCCACGATGTCGGGCTGCGCGTCGAACACCTCCTTCAAGCGGGAGTACGAAGCGCGACCACGCTGCACCAAGCCAACCAAGAAGCCCAAGCTGATGAGCGGCCAGGTCAAGCGACTCAGCGCGCGAGAGAAAGCCAGAAACTCACCGGGGTCGAGGGTGTCAGCGAGCATCAGGTGGCCGCCGTACCAGAACACGATCACGCCACCGAGCGCGGTGATCGACTGCATCACTGGACCGAACGAACCGCGCAAGCGCGCGAGCTGCAGGCTCTTGTCCAGATAGTCCGCGTTCTTCTTGTCGAAGCGCGCGAGCTCGGAGTCTTCGAGGGCGAAGGAACGCACCACCCTCACCCCCGCGATGCTCGTCTGCACTTGATCACTGAGCGCGCCGATCGCCGCTTGGTTGTCCTTCGTGTACGAGAACATTCGCCGCGAAAACTGGCGCGTGACCAACATCAAGATCGGCAGCGGCGCCATCGCCGCGAGGGTCAGCCGCGGGCTCAAGGGCAGCATGACGGAGAGCGCGCTGACCAACGCAAAGAGCGTGTTGATCGCGTTGAGCACGCCAAAACCCAGCAAGAGCCGCACCTGCGCGAGGTCGTTCGTGGCGCGGCTCATGATCTCGCCCGTGCTCATGCGGCTGTAGAAGCTCGGCCCGAGTGACTGCAAGCGGTTCAACAGCCCACGGCGCAGCTCGTATTCACCGATGCGCCCGGCGTTGAAGATCGCCACGCGGCTCAGCACCCGGATCACGAAGGCGAGGACGGCGACGACGATCAGCCCGACGCCAAGCCTCAGGGCGAAGCCCGAACCGCCGAACTCGAAGCCACCACCCGACGCCGCGTTGATCGCCTTTGCGATGTGCGTGTCGATCCAGAACTGCAGGTACTGGTACGCCGCGAGCAGCAGCAAACCCACGCCGTAGCGCGGCATGTGACGGCGAAATTGCTCCCACAAGCCGATCGCATCGGCTTGTGAAGCGCTCTTTGGTGGGGAGTTCACTCAGTGAGGCTTTCAATGAATTGGGCGCTGCGGCGGGAGATTTGTCGCACAGCGGGCCCTGCGCCGATATGGCGCACCCGCCAGGTCATCGCCAGCCCCTTGGGACGGAAGAGTAGAGAACTGCTGACAAACTAGCGCTGGTCACGCCACGGCATTCGAGCCTCGAGTCCATTCCGGTGTTTTTTCCGGGGGTTAGGTAACGTCGGGTAAGTCGCCTAAAACAACCCCACGCTGAAGTGGAACGCGCCGAAATCCTCCCAGGGACGCCTATCGAGGTTGACGCCATAGTCGAACGCCAAGGGGCCGATCGGGGTGTTTGCGCGCAAGCCGCTGCCTGCGGAATATCGCCACACGAACGGGCGAACCTGCATTGGGTCGAGCCATAGGTTGCCGCTGTCGACGAAGAGCGCCGTCGACCAGGTGTCGCCTAGCGGGATGCGAAGCTCAGCCCGTGGATTGAGCACCAAGTTGCCACCTCGCAGCACGACCTCCCGCAAGAGCCGGTCTTGTTCGACGGGATCGTTCACCGCGAGCAACTCATCAGCGACGTCTTGCGGCACCACGGAGTCCTGCAAGAACCCACGAATGCTGTCGATGCCACCGAAGAAGAACAAGCGATCTGGGTAGGTCTGGCGATCGGGGATCAGGTGATGGTTGTAACCCCAAGCGAAGCTGGTCGCGATGGAGAGGCCGCTGTCGTTCAGTGGCACGTAGCCCGCCAAGCGATTGGAAAAGCGCAAAAAGTCAGCGATCTTTTCCTCTGTAGTTCCAAGCGGAAACGCCCTTGCGTGCTCGACGGCTCCGCTGACCAGCGTACCCTTGGTCGCGCCGAAGGGGATGTCTCTGCGGTCCCACGTCACACCGACGCGCTGAGCAACCACCAAGCTCTCCCCTTCGGGGATCGGGTTGGTGCGCAGGAAGGCCACAAAGGCGTCACGCGCGGCTGCGTCGAAGCCGAGGATCTCTGCGTCGTTGAGCTCGACGGATTGCCCGAGCTGCGCGGAGAACTGACGATTCGGACGATAGATCAGCGTGACCACCCCCGCACGCTTGGTGATCAGGAACTCCCGAGCCAGGTCGTTGACTTCGATCCCGTCGACGCCCAAGCGAAACAGAGGTCCGAGTCCAATCTCAGGAAACTCCAAGGAGATCGTGTTACGCCGCTCGAGGCGTTTTCCGAGCGGCAATTGGTCGATCTTTTCGCGCACGTCATCGTCGAATATCAGCGTGCTCGGGAGCAAGCTGAGCTGCGACCTCAGTGTGAGCTGAATGGCGCGCCCGCCGAGGTTCCGATGGCCGTACTCGAACGTAATGCGGAAACCCTCGCCAGTGCCGAAGCCAGGGCGCACTTCGAGATACTGCGGCAAGCGCTCCTGAACGGTGATCACGACCCGCTTGCGCTTGGCCGGCACGTACGGGTCCTCCAGGGACACATTGATGCTCGCAAACACACCCAGCGTCGCCAGGCGCTCTTCGGTCTGGCGCACCTTGCTGCGGCGATACGGCTGATCCTTCTGGAGCGCCACGCGGCCCAGAATCAACGACTCCTGAGTGTGCCGAGCGCCGCGTACGGTGATGCCGCTGACGATCACGCGTTCGCCTTCGCTGATCACGAAGCGCACGCGGGCCCGAGTGCGGTCCGGACTCAGATCGAGGATCGTCTCGGCCTCTGCGTAGGCGAAGCCCTCCTCGGCGTAGGCATCGAGCACTCGCCGCTTGGCCCTATCGAGCTCGACCTGACTCACATAGCCGCCGAGGTCGATGTCGGCGATGTCCTCGAGCTGCTTCTCCACGAGCAGACGATTACCCTCGAAGGCTACGTCGTAGAGCACGCTGCGCGGCCCCAGTTTGATCGGAATATGGAGTGAGACGTTGGGCTCACACTCGATGCCTCGAGCGGGATCCGGGACACACGAAATGTTGCGCTCTGGCGCTGGCTCATCCAGGGGCAAGCCGCGTTCATCGTACGCGCATTGGGTTGGGACGCGGGGCCGTGGCCCCACCGGCTTGCACTTTCCTGGGCGGGAGCCGCGCGCACACTCGCGACGCAGCAGCACCGCGGGGCCAACTGTTACCGCGAGGTAACCTTCAGAGCGATACAGGTCCCGTACGTGCTTGATCGCGCGCTCGTAAACTTCAGGCTGGTAGGTTTGGTATGGGTTGAGTTCGAGGGGCGCGACCCGCGAACCTGTCGTGCCCGTAGGCCCCAAGGTCTCGTCTACGCGCGCCGGATTGACGCTCCCGAAGAGCCCGCTGCCGGGGAGTTCTTCGCTTAGAAACGAGTCGATTTCCGCACCCACGTCATCCGCGTCGCGCTCTCCAGTCAGGCAAGGAAACTCTCGACTGACGACCTTGACCCGCTCGCCTTCGCGAATGGTGAACACCAAGTCGTGAATGCGATCCTCATCGCCGCCGCGCTCGGTGAGTTTGACCCGCACGTCCAAGAAGCCACGATTGACGTAGTACTCTTTGACTCCGCGCTCGAGGGTCGCCTGCGAGCGGTCTTCGGTCTCCTCTAGATCGAGCGCTTCCGAGAGCTGATCCGCGTCGAAGTGCTGGTTGCCTTCGTAGCGCAGGCGAAAGAGCGGCCCCGCTTTGATCGACACCAGGAGGCGCATCGACAGGCCGCTCTTTTGAAGTTTGTGGGAGACCTCGGCGCGGTGCCAGCCGCGCTGGCGAAGCTGCTTCTGCAGCGCGAGGTCAGCTTCACGCAGCAGCTCTTGATCCGCACGGTCGCCTTGACCGACCTGGTAGTCGTCGAGCTCCTTCAAGAGCTGTGGTGAAGAGCCATCCACCAGGAACTTGCGCGCGACGACCGACGTCGCCTCACCTTGTTCGATTTCGACCCGCACGACCACCTGCATGCGTTCGTCGGTGTCGACAGCGTCGACCTTGACTTGCGCCAGGCCGAAGCCACGCCGCGCATAGAAGGCGCGGATCCGCGAGGCAATACGTGGCAGCTCGGGTGCGGTCACCTCGCCTCCGACCTCTAGCCGTGCACTGCCCAGCATCTCTTCTTCATCGAGGGCGCCGCCGGCGACTCGAATCGCGGTGACGATGCGCCGAGGCAGAGCCCTGAGCCGCAACACCACGCCTCCGCCCTGGATAAATGCCTCGATTTTCACGCTTGCGAAGCGCCCGGTGTCGCTCAGCTCTCGCGCCGCGCGGCGCCCCAGAGCGGCGCTGAATGGCTCACCGGCGCGGGTGTTTCTGAGCTTGGGTGACTCGGGCCAGCGAGCCCCTTCGGTGACGACCTCGATGCGCACCACGGGTTTTCCGTCGAGCGCCGTGGTGACCGTCGGCGGACGCAACTTCGGCACCGCCTCGACCACGCTGTCTTCGTCGTCCTGGGCCAGCGCTGTGGGGCAGCTGAGGAGCTGCCAGGCGCACCACAGCGCGCAGCCGAAGAGCGCCGCGTGCCTCACCCCCAACCCCCACACGACGAGCGACCACCAGGGGCTCGGAGCGCGTTGGGGCGCATCGCTCTGTGGCGAACGCGCGCGGGACGAGGGCATGGCGCCTTGTATAGCCAAACTGCGCTGCCCGTGGGTGAGCTGTGGGGCAACGCGAGGCTTTTGGCTGACTTTTGTGCGATCGGGGCTGTGCTGGTTAGACTCCCGCGATGGTGCGACCTTCGTCCTCACCGCCGCCCTCGAAGGCCAAGAGCAAGCGTCCCGCGAAGTCTGCGAAGGAAAGCGACTCCGGCTCGGGTTGGCAGCGCTTTCGGCGCACCGCCTGGCGCTGGACCAAGCGCGGACTGGTCGCAGCGCCAATCGCGGTGGTGCTGCTGTGGATCGCGGTGCACACCTTCCCCGGGCTCGGCCCAGTACTGGCAGACACGTTGCGGGCCGTGATTGGCAAGGACGCCGTCACGAGCATCGAGAACAAGGCCTACGCGGTTCAAGATCGCTTCAATCAATGGTGGTACGGAAACGAGCCACCCAAGGCCTACTGGGAAGTCCCTGCCGCCGCCGACTCGAGCATCCCTGAAACACCCAGCGCAACCCCCGACGCGGGCCCGCCTCCGCTGCCGCCGTTCCGTCCGGCGGACGTCGGCCCCGTACACAAGTCCTGGTCTGCCCCGGGCGATGGTCAGTGGGTCCCGATCAAGGACGCACAGCATCCGGACGCGGAGACCGTGATGTTCAAGACGCTGCTTCACTCCGACCGCAACCGCTCCTGGGCGGAAGTCTTCGTGGTGGCTGTGGACTTGCGCCGTGTCGACCTGCACGCGATGGCCGGCTACCAAGAGCCGAAGAGCTTCGAGGTCGCAGGCAGCAAGTACAAGCGCGCCGCCAAGATCCCCACGGAACATGTCTCGCGCCTACTCGGGGCGTTCAACGGCGGCTTCAAGACGGAGCACGGTTACTACGGCATGAAGATCGACGGCATCACCTTGGTCAAGCCGCGACCCAAGGCCTGCACCGTCGCCAAGTTCGACGACGGCAAGCTACGCATTGCCACCTGGAAAACGATCGAAGGTATTGAAGACAAGATGCAGTGGTTCCGCCAAGCGCCGGGCTGCATGTACGAAGACGGCAAGCGCCACCCGGGGTTGATGGATCCGGACGCGCGTGCTTGGGGCGCGACGCTTGACGGAGAGACGGTGATACGCCGAAGCGCGATTGGACTCGATGAGAGCCGCGAGGTGCTGTTCGTCGCGATCACCAAGGACACGACGGCCCGCGCGTTGGCTGACGGCATGCACCACGCCGGCGCAGCCACGGTGGCTCAGCTCGACGTGAACTGGAGCTACCCCAAGTTCTTGCTCTACGAACCCGTGGAAGGCGGGTCGACGCTCAAGGCCGTACCCCTCGCCAAAGGCTTTGAGCATAAAGAGGACGAGTACGTCGGCGCCCGCTCGATGCGTGACTTCTTCTATCTGACTCGCAAGCCCGACGGCGACGGCTGACTCGTAGCGAAGAGCACAGAAGCGAGAGCGCGTTGCTTGACGCTCGGCCGCGCCGGTGTTCGGTAGCCGGACATGGACGCAGACGCACAGAAGCAGCAGGCCGCCGACGCAGCGCTCGAGCTGCTTCCCGAATCCGGCGTGCTCGGCTTGGGTACCGGCTCCACCGCGAAATTGTTCATCGACGGCGTGGGCCGCTTGGTGACCCAGGGCCGTAAGTTCCAAGGCGTGCCGACCAGCGAGGCCAGCCACCGCCAGGCGCAAGCGTTGGGCATCCCGATCCTGGACCCAGATGGTCCTTGGGAGATCGACGTGTGCGTCGACGGAGCAGATGAGGTGAGCGCAACCCTCGACCTGATCAAGGGCGGCGGCGGCGCGCATCTGCGCGAGAAAATTGTGAATCACGCAGCGAGGCGCAACGT
The DNA here is from genome assembly GCA_020633205.1 of Polyangiaceae bacterium. Classification (NCBI taxonomy): domain Bacteria; kingdom Pseudomonadati; phylum Myxococcota; order Polyangiales; family Polyangiaceae; species Polyangiaceae bacterium. The sequence goes on along the minus strand of JACKEB010000023.1, from coordinate 38,047 downwards.
GATCATTGTCGACGAGAGCAAGCTCTCGAAAAAACTCGGGGAGCGCTGGCCAGTGCCGCTCGAGATCCTGGGATTCGCCCATCGCGCCATCGCGAAGAGCCTGGAAAAGCTAGGTGAGCCCGTGCTCCGAGAGCGAGACGGCGCTCCGTGGCGCACCGACAGCGGCAACTACATCTATGATCTGCGAGTCGGCGTGATCACCGATCCATCGTCCCTCGAGCGCGAGCTCAGCTTGATCCCCGGGGTGGTGGAGACGGGCCTGTTCGTGGGCCGTGCAGACGTTGTGTTGGTGGCGAGCCCACAAGGTGTGCGCCGCCTCGACAGGCCCGCAGATTGATTCAACGACCCTAGGCGCGCGCCGACTGGCAACCCGCGCCATTTGTCTCCTCTCTGCCGACGCGAGCGCCTGGTTCGCCGTTTCGGCCCGTGCCTTGCAATCAGCCCACTACTCACCTCGGGCCCGCCCCGAGGTCGACAACAGAGGCAGGAGGCAAGCATGACTTCACGCAGCAGACGGGCAGCTGACTCAGGGGCAATCACAACGACTCGCGATCCCGTGAACCGGGCCCGTGCGGCTCGCGCCCTGGGTATTTTTGGCTACACTCAGCGCGTGAACGGGCGTCGACTTTTGGGGGTGTGGGCCGTCCTTGGCTCGCTGGTAGTTTCTGGTTCGGCTTTCGCGGCGGGCAAGGATGACGCTGCAAAGGCGGAGGCGGCGCGCGCCGCCGCTCAGGCCGCGCGAGCTGCAGCCACCGCCGCAGACCAAGCCGCAGACGACTCGATCGAGAAGCCGGACGGCTCCGAGAGCGCAGTCGACAAGGCACGCGACGGCGTCGTGATGATCGAGCGCAAGGGCAAGGTGCTCGGCCTCGGGACGGTGCTCGCCGGCGACGGGCGTATCCTCACGGCACTGTCCAATGTCGGGCACGGCAACCAGCTGGACGCTCGCTTCGCCGATGGCTCTGTGATGCCCATCAAGATGGGCCACTCGGATCGCGCCTGGGACCTCGCGCTGTTGGTTCCCCAGAGCGGCCGCTGGAAGAAGGGCCTGCGAGCGGGCGGCACCGACGCCAGCCGAGCGGGCGCTTCGCTACGCACCTTCACGCCGGTAGCGAACAAGGACCTCGCTCCGAGTCGCTTGATCGTGAAGGGCCTGCGCACCATGCAAGGCGCCGATAGCGAGCTCTTGCGGGACGCCATCGACCTCGCAAGCCGCTTCAAGAACAGCGACGTCGGGTCTCCTATCGTCGACGACAAGGGTCGCGTCGTGGGCATGATCGGGCGCGCCTGCGCACCCGTGCCAGGCCAAGACTGTGCAACGGTGCCGTTTGGCGTTCCCGTGACAGCGATCAAAGCCTTTCTCCGCACGGTACCGGCAAACGCTATCCCGCCGGCGCCTTGGCTCGGCATTCAAGGCGTAGCCGCGGATGTCGGCCCGGTGCGCGGCGTGCGGGTGATGAAGATCCACCCGAAGAGCGCTGCGGCCGCCGCAGGTCTACATGGGGGCAGTGACGAGTCGACGAGCGACGTGATCGTCGCTGTCGATGGATCACCGGTGATGACGCCGGAGTCCCTCGCCAACGCGATCAACCAGCGCGCAGTCGGCGACAGCATTCAGCTGCTGCTATTCGGCGGGGGAAAATTCCGTCAGGTTTCCCTGGGCCTCACTGCAGCACCCAGCGCAAAGAAGGGCCTCACCCGCAAGGCACCTCGCTCAAAAGCGCTGAAGCGGCCGGCGCGTACACGCTAGGCGATTGCAAGTCCACCACGAAAGTGGAGGTCTAAACGAAACGAAACGCCCGTCAGCAGCCTTGGCGGGCGTTTTCGCGTCGTCGTGCCGCGATGCGCCTAGTCGAGCGGCTGTGTGCAGATGTCTCCCCTGCGGGGTGAACGCGAAAGAAGCGCCATGCGGACGAGCGAATTGACCCACAAGGCGGCGAGAGCCGCGAGCCGTGATTGACACTTCGAGCGCATCGGACAACGATCCTGTGAACTGCGTGACCAGGGAAGGCCGCAGGTAAGGCAGCTCACAAGAGGACCGTGTCACAGCCCCTACGTATCGAGGTTGCCGGCGAAACTGACGTCGGACGCAAGCGCGCCCACAACGAGGACAACTTCGCGATCTTCGCGCAGTACGGCCTCTACATCGTCGCAGACGGAATGGGCGGTCACGCTTCGGGCGAGGTCGCATCCAAGATGGCCGTGGACACGATGGCGGATTTCTTCGCCTCGACCGCGGACGATCCGGAGCGCACCTGGCCGTACAAGATGGATCGCGCCAAGGGTTACGAAGAGAACCGGTTGATCACCGGGATCAAGCTCTCGAACCTGCGCATCTACGAAGCTTCACATCGCAACGCGAAGCAACGCGGCATGGGTACGACCCTCGCTTCACTGTTCGCAGTGGAAGACGGCGTCTACGTCGCGCACGTGGGTGACAGCCGCTGCTATCGCATTCGCGACGGCAAGCTCGAACAGCTCACGGAAGATCACTCGCTGCTCAACGACTACAAGAAGATGAAGCAGCTCACCGAGGAGGAGATCGCGAACTTCCCTCACAAGAACGTGATCGTGCGCGCCCTTGGAATGAAGGACACCGTGAAGGTGGACACGCGCTTCGAGCGGCCGCTGGCTGGCGACACCATGTTGCTCTGCAGCGACGGTCTGTGCGGCCCAGTCACGGACGAACAGATCTTGGAGATCGTGCTCGCATCGCCTGATCTGCCGACGGCCACCCATCGCCTGATCGAAGCAGCCAACGACGGCGGCGGACCCGACAACATCACCTGCGTCCTCGCCCGCTGGATCCCGTGATTCTCAAACGCAGTCTCGGATTTTCCGTGCGTAAACGCTAGACGCAGCGCGTGTCCGCCGCGAAACAGCTGACCTAACCCCCGCTCCTCAAGGATCCGGGGGTTTCGTCTAGCTATGCCCAGGATTTGCCGGGGGTGAGGGGAGCACCTGGACTGGCGCAGGCTGCATGTCCACTTTGATGGCTTCCCCTGAGAGTGGCCCGAGCACGGCGTAGACCAGCAGCAACACGACGAGCATCAGCGCACTGGTCACCAGATAGGTCGCGATGGGTGCCTCTTGAGAGGTGCTCCAGCCGTCGCGATAGAACTTGCCGCCGCTTCGCTCGCGCAGCTTCTTTTGGACGCCTGCGAGCACATCGGGCGCGTCGCTCTCTTGCTTCTCCGCGAGCGCACCGCGGATCAGGCTCCGGAGCTCGTTCTCTTCGTCCTCGCTGAGCTCCGGCAGGGATACTCCCTCCTCCTCGAGCTCCTGCATGGCGTCTGCAAGCTCTTGCTCCATGGCTTCGTCCTCGGGGGGATTGGAGTCGCTCATCGGATCTTCTCCCCCATGCGCGCTTCCACCTTGGTCTTGAGCATCGCGCGTGCGCGATGAATGCGGCTCTTCACGGTGCCGACGGGCAAGGACGTGATCTCCGCGATCTCCTCGTAGGTCAGATCCTCCACGTCCCTCAGCACTAGTACCTCGCGGAACTCAGTCTCGATCTCCTCGATGCACAGCTTGACGATGACCTCCATCTGGAAGCCCTCGACCATGTGATCCGGTCTTGCGACGTCGCCAAAGGTGACGCCCTTTGCGTTGCTCAGCGGAGCACGTTCAGCGATGGGTTCGAGCTCTGCCTGACGATCACTGTGGCGCCGCGCCATGTACTTGACCCGGTTCTTACACAGGTTCACCGCGATGCGATAAATCCAGGTACTGAGCTTGGAGTCGCCGCGAAACTGACCGATGGCTTTGAAGACCTGGACGAAGACCTCTTGGGTCATGTCCTCCGCTTCATCCCGGCGCCCGAGCATGCGGAAGACCAACGCGAACACGCGGTTCTTGTAGAGCTCAACAAGCTCGTTGAACGCTCGCTCGTCATGCGCCCGCAGGCGCTCGATGAACTTACGCTCGCTGGCTTCGTCCGATTCGGGCACGCTCCACCAAGCCTCAAGTAAACCGTATAGCGGAACTTGGTCGGCGTCGGGCACACTCGGTGCTTCCCCACTGACTGGGGGCGACTTGGTGCGCGCGTTGCCGGCCACTCGCAGCGGACAGCGCCTTGACCCACGGGGTTCCCATGGACTGACGAGCGTCAGAAAAGCTTGGCAGAAAAGCGCAAAACGGCGGAACTCCGGAGCGAACCGAGTGTCCTGTGTGACCCGCCCATGCTGTTGCCCCAGGCGACTCGGCCGCGCGCTCAGCGCTCGCGCCCCACACAGCAGCGGAGCAGTCTCCCGCTCTCGGCACTCTTTGGAGCCCCCTGGCCCCAAGGAAAATCCGGCTTTCTCCCCTTGAAGGAGACGCTCAGCTGACTAAGCTCCCGGCTCCTTCGCCAAAAGCGAAGACACTCTGGCGTCGTCTAAAGGCAGGACAAGGGACTTTGAATCCCTGAATCTAGGTTCGAGTCCTAGCGCCAGAACATTGTCGCGCGCCTCCGGCGCGCTCCCACAGGCCGCGGCCTCTCTGACCTTCGCGAGTGCGAGCCTAGCTCGCACATTTCGCTCGGTTTCGAGTCCTAGCGCCAGAACTGTTCGGGTGCTGAAGCACCCTCCCGTCTGCCGCGGACTCTCTGACCGGCGCGAGCGCGAGCTCAGCTCGCGCATTTCGCTAGGTGTCGAGTCCTAGCGCCAGAACTGTGCGAGGCGCTGAAGCGCTCGCCACTCGCGACGGACTCTCTGACCTTCGCGAGTGCGAGCCTAGCTCGCACATTCGCGAGGGCGTGAGGCCGTAGGCCGAGCGCAAATCAATACAGCGCGGGGGACGCAGAGCTGGTGCCTTGAGGAGACGAGAGCGACCCCTCGCTCACGCGGGGTCGCTCGAGGCGATTCGTGCCGGCGGACCACGGGGAGAGTCCTAGCGCCAGAACTGTTCGGACGCCTGCGGCGTCCTCCCGTCTGCTGCGGACTCTCTGACCATCGAGAGCGCGAGTTCAAACGCTGGCGACCCCTTGCGGCGCTCGGGTCGCTGGCGATGGGAGTCGGAACGCCTGTGACCCCTTGCTGCGCTCGGGTCTGGCGAGTTGAGAGCGAGCGTCCCTTGCTGCGCTCGGGTCGCGGCTGCGACGGTTCGAGACCAACGACCCTCAGCTTGGAGGTGGCGGTTATGCTCGGAGCATGACGCTGCCTGCGACCGACCCTGCGCTTCTGGATGTCCTCGAAGAGCTCAAGGCGCGTGAGCCGATCTTTCATCGTGAAGAGCTTGGGGTGACCCGTGAAGCGCTCGAGGCGCAGACTGCAGCTGCCTTCTGGCAAGTTGGCGCGACCGGTCTTGCATACGACAGACAGCACGTGATCGATACGGTTGAGACGCGTTTCCTCGAGGGAACCGAGCCAGATACCAGTCGTTGGGCGAGCAGCGACCATTGGTGCCGGGAGCTCGGGCCGGACACCTACTTGCTCACCTACATCTTGGATCAGGCGGGCAGGCGTAGCCGGCGGGCCACCATTTGGCGGCGTAGCGCGGACGGCTGGCAGATCGTGTACCACCAGGGCACGCTGATCCGCGGTAGGCGACGGAGCGCGCGGCAACCCTGCGGAATCATGCGTGTGAGTAACTTTGCTTCTCCTGGTTGGGGGATTGGCGGGATGGCGGCTCGAACGGACTATCCGACGTTATGAGAAGAGTCACCTTGGGGGTACTCGCCGTGGCGCTCGGCCTGGCGGGTTGTAGCGACGATGACACCAGCGGGTCTGGCGGCTCGAGCGGTGCTGGCGGCTCGGCTGCCGGGACCGGCGGAGATGCTGGGTCTAGCGGCTCCGGAAACGGCGGCGCCGGCGGCAGCGCGGCGAGCGGCGGAACGGGTGGGAGCGCCGCCGGCGGGACGGCGGGCGGCACCGGAGGAACTGCCGCAGGCGGTGCGGGCGGGTCTGCTGGCACCAGCGGTGGCACTGCTGGAACCACAGGCGGCTCCGCTGGCACCACAGGCGGCTCTGGCGGCTCGACTGGCGGCACAGCCGGCTCGGGCGGCACCACCGGTGGTGCCGCGGGGACGACGGGAGGTTCTGCGGGGACGACGGGAGGTTCTGCGGGGACGACGGGAGGCTCAGCTGGAGCCGGTGGCACGACGGGCGGTACCGCTGGAACCGGCGGCACTGGAGGCAGCTCTGCGGGTACGTCGGTCACCATCACCACCGACGGCGGGCGCCTGGAGTTCGACGGCGCTTCGCTGACGTTCGGTCAGAACGCGGTGACCGGGAATACGGTGATCACCGGCAGCTCGACTAGCTCGACCTCCGGACTGCCGCGTGCGGGTGATATCCAGGGCAAGGTGTATGACCTCACCCCAAACGGCACGAAGTTCGACGACGTGGGCGTGTTGACCCTACCGGTCAGCGGCGCGGCACCAACCGGCAAGCAGTGGTTCATCGCCTGGCTCGATACGACGAACAACGTTTGGATCCCGGTACCCACGCTGCAGCTCACGGGGCGAGTCGCGGCTCCGATCAATCACTTCACCTACTACGCCGTACTGCAAGGGAACGCTGCGGATGTGACCAGCGGCTGCAACATCGCGTCTCCGTGCGGAGGCACGCTGGCTTCTCACTACGATCTGGGTGGCTTCTGCTTTACCGGTACACCGCCGGGCGCCGGACCATTCCCGACTTGCAGCACCGACTCAACCGGCTCCGTGGGGACGGTGGGTGGAAGCTTGTTCGAGTTCAATGGCGGCAACTTCGTCTATTCGCTCACGGTGGCAACCAAAACCACCTTCCACATGCAACCGACTTGCGTCTCGAAGATCGAGTCCGGGCTGAGCATCACGGTGAGCCAGTGCTCGGAGCTGGACGCCCCGCTGAGCGCGGCCATGAAGATGGCGATGGTGTGTGAAGGCAACCCGGCGACGCAGTGCGACTGCAGCGTGTTCCCAAGCGTGGCTGACAACGGCGTCGAGACCGGCACCTACTCCACCGCGGGCACCAAGCTCACCCTGGTGGCCCCGAGCAAGACTGACACCATCGACTATTGCGTCAGCGGCAACACCTTGCAGATGACTCTCGGCGAGTTCGAGTACATCTACAACGAGTAGCCACCAATTAACCGCAGGGAAACTGTACGGAGCCCATCGGCGTCGATCGCTTGGGGGCTCCGCAGTGACTAGGCGAGCTGCTTGATGATAGACTCAGCAGCGCGTTCCGCCTGCGCAACGCAGTCCGGAATGCCAACGCCGTCGTAAGCGGCTCCGGCTAGCTCCAGCCCGCGAACTCCGTTCTCGCGCAGACGCACGAGGCGCTCTTTGTGTCCGAGGTGCGGCTGAGGGTTGCTCTTCGGGTAGCGGAACACGCGCGTCCATTCGGGTTCGCCGAGCCTCCCCATCAGGCGCTTGAGCTCCTTCAGGGCGCGAGCGCTGAGTTCGGCGTCACTCTGCTGTTCGACCAGCTCACCACCACGCGCTCCGCCGAGGAACGCTCTCAGGAGCACCTTGCCCTCGGGCACCCGGTGCTCCCACTTGGAGTTGATGAAGGTGCCCGCGAGGATATCGCCCTCGCCGGGCGGCACCACGAACCCAACGCCGTCTAGAGGGTGAGACACCTGCGAGCGGTCGAAGGCGAAGAACACCGTGGCCGTCGAGAGGTACTGGATACTCGACAGATCCCGCGATAGCTGCTCAGTTGGGACAAGCTTTGCGGCCACGCGCGCCGGACAAGCCAGGACCACTGCGTCAGCCTCGAGCTTCTGGTCGCCCGACACGAGCTGCCACTTCTCGCCCTCGCGTCGCAACCCATCGAGCCCAGCTTCGAGCCGAACAGTTCCCTGCGGTAATGCATCCGCGAGCGCGTCGATCAGGCTGAGCATGCCACCCTTGAACGAATAAAACGGGCTCTCCGCGGTGCCCCAGGCAGCCTGGATCAGCTGCTGGGTGCGCTTCAGGCGACTGTTCGGTGTCGCTTCGCCCTTCACGCGACGGCGCCCATCCGCACGCATGGCCAACGTGCCGAGCACCAGGCTGCGATGCTTCTTCTCCAGCTCGATCAGCTGAGGAAACGTCGCGCGCATGGACAGCTTGCGGATGTCCCCCGCGTAGATGCCGCCCAGGAGCGGGCCAGCCAAGCGCTCCGCTGCGGTGCCACCAAGACGGCGGGAGAGGAAGTCGTAGATCGACTCGTCGCGACCGTCGTCGTTGCCTGCGGGCCAGAAAGGCTCGGAGAACAAGCGCAGCTTGGCGGGCCAGCCGAGCAGCCGTGAACGCACCAGCGGACCGGGTCGCGTTGGGACGCCCAGCGCCATCCCCTCGGGCATGGCTTCGAGCTGGCCCGCGTGCGCCAGGTAGACCTTGCGACCGTCTGGCTTGGTGGTGATGAGCTGGTCCTCCAGCCCGAGCTCGCGGGCGAGCTTCACCGCCGCCGGCTTGGTGCGCACGAATGAATCCGGCCCACCATCGATGACGAAACCTTTTTCGCGCACGGTGACGATGTTCCCACCTAGGCGGTCACGGCTCTCGAGGAGTGTGACCCGCCACTCGGGGCGCAGCTTGTGAATGCGATACGCCGCGGTCAGCCCGGTGACACCACCGCCGACCACGACCACGTGCTTTGAGAGCGATTCGCTCACTTCTCGTCTCCTGAAGCGTAGAGCGGATGCGAGACGTCGGTCAGCGAGCGCTGCGCTCGTGAACGTAGTCCGCGACCATCTTCACCATGTCCGGATTTGTTTCCGGGAGGATTCCATGACCGAGGTTGAAGATATGGGGCTTGCCCCCGGCCTCGTCCAGCACCCGATCGACATGACGCTTGGCGACCGCCTCGGGCGCCTGGAGCACCAGCGGATCCAGGTTGCCTTGGAGCGTGACGTCGTCACCCAGCTGTTCACGAGCCCAGTTCATGGGGGTGCGCCAGTCGACACCGATCACGGTGCCGCCCGCCGCCTTTTGGTCCTTGAGCAGCATCGCCGTGCCAGTGCCGAAGTGGATCACCGGTACGCCAGTCGTCTCCAGATCTTTCAGGATGTGCGCGACGTGAGGCTGAACGAAGTCGCGATAGTCCTGAGGAGACAGCGCACCAATCCAGCTGTCGAAGAGCTGCACCGCTTGAGCACCTGCCTCGACCTGCGCTCGCAGGTAGCGGCGAACGACCTCTGACAGCTTCTCCATCAGGCTCTTCCAGAGCTCGGGTTCGCCGTACATCATGCGCTTGGTGATGGCGTAGTGCGAGCTCTTGCCGCCCTCGACCAGGTAGGAAGCCAGCGTGAACGGTGCACCGGCAAAGCCGATGAGCGGCGTCTTCCCGTCCAGTTCCTTGCGGATACTCTTGATCGACTCGAGCACGTAGCCGAGGCCTTCTTCAGGCTCGATGACGCGCAGGCGCTCGACGCCGGCTTTGTCCCGCACCGGGTCGAACACCCGGGGTCCCTCGCCCGCTGCAAACTCGAAGGGGGCGCCCATCGGTTCGAGGGGCAACAAGATGTCAGCGAACAGAATTGCCGCGTCGACGGCGAACGCGTTCACCGGCTGCAGCGTGACCTCCGTGGCTAGATCCGGTTGCTTACAGATCTCGAGCAGCGTGTGGTTCTTACGAATGGCGCGGTATTCCGCCATGTAGCGCCCCGCCTGACGCATGAACCAAACGGGAGTCTGATCGACCGGTTCACGCCGGCAAGCCCTGAGGAAGCGATCCCACATAGTGCCTCGGGCTATCACGGCCTGCTCGCGTCAGCTACCAACACCGCGCAAGCAAGCGGCGAATCCGGCGCGTTTGTGGCCGCAAAACGTGCAGGACCTGCGGCGAGCGGGACGCTGCCGGGCATGCCAGCGGAGCGCGTCTGGTGAGTGAACGCGGGTGAATAGGCGGGGCGCGGTCAGTTGACCCGGGGCGAGGCGCCCATGTCGCCGTGAGGCGCGGTCTCTCCGTTCGCCGCACGCTGCTTCATGTCGTACTTCGACGGGCACTTCGCCATGATCTGTTCGGCTTGGAAGAAGCCTTCGTTCTGCAGCTTGCCCGTGACGGTGACCTCGACGTCCATCTCAGGTACATCGCGGAAGGTGTCCGGCACGACGCACTGGGAGTAACGGACCGGCAGCTTCTTGCCACCTTTTTCAATGTCGAAACGATACTCGCAAGGCTGGTCGCGCTTCTTTAGCGAGCCCTTGACCAGCGTTCCCATCACTCGCGTGTTGCGATTGAGCAGTCGCTCCTTCTCGCGCACCGCCTGATCAGCGTTTGTCGCCGCAGCCACCTCGCTGTCGAGCTTGGCCTTCTCGTCCATCAGCTGATCGACGCCGCGAGAGTAGACCGCGTCGCCATCGAATCCGGTGAACACCAGCACCAAGAGCCCGCCTCCGATCACGAGCAACGTGAGCAGGAGTCCGAGGCTGCGCTTGCCTTGCTTCTTGGGCTCGGGGGCGACATCCGTGGCGACCGGGCTCTGCGCCTCGCTCGCCTCGACCGCAGCTTTGAGCTCGTCGTCGAGGTTCGACATTACTTGGGATCGTAGTTTGTCCGCTGGGCCAGGTCCAGCGCACCTAGGTGGCTATTGGTCGCACTGCGGTCGCGAAACCCGGGAATACACACGAGTTCGGGGGCTGCGGCAGACACCTCGAGGACGTTTTGGGGGGCCCACGGGACGCTTCAGTGCGCCTCCCCCCAAACCATTCGAAGGCCGCGCAAGCGCACGAATCACGCCTTCGGTTTGATGCTTGGTCGCCGCCGCACGCCGAAGCGACCGCCGAAATAGCCGGCGGAGGTCGCCACCAACGCCAGCACCAGGGTGCCCAGCACAGCAACCAGCAAGGACGGAAAGCTGCCACTCAGCACGGCCAACACGCCAACCCCAACGGCCATCGACAAGCCCGAGAGCGCCCCGTGCAGAGCGCCCGCCCGACCACCGAAGCGCCCGACCAAACCGCCTGCGCCACCCGTCGCGATCATCAGCGTGAGCAGCACCGGGCCGAGCTGGATCAACAGCAGCGCATCGTAGCTGGGCGCACCGTCGCTACTCACCGCGACGGTCCACTTCGCGCTCACCCACTGCGCGATCATCAGGAGCGGCAGCCAAAGCGTGAAGCCGAGCATCGCGCCAACCACGACCCAGCCCCGCGGCGAGCGCTCTTCCGCGGCCGCGTCTTCCGGATCTTGGTTCTGGATGACTGGGAGGTGTCGTGCCATGCAGCACTCGCGCAACTGAGCCGCGAACAGGTCGATGAAGAGTGCGCGCGACTTCCGCAACGCGCGAAGGCTGTGTCCTTGCTCGAGGTGTAATACGGTCCTCGCCGGCTGTCCTGACAACCGACTACGAATCTCGATGATTCACCCACTGATCTCCCGACTTTTGTCCTGCGCTGGCTTCCTCGCCGCGCTGTCCAGCTCCCTGACGGCAGGTGCCGCGCAGTCGTCGGACGTTGGCGATCCCACCCTCGCCGCCGCGTCAGAACCAGAGCCCGCACCCTATGCGCCTTATCAAGGCGAAGGCATTGCAGGGCCGGGCCCGAGCTCCAGTGTCGTCACCCCTGCGCCACTCGCAGAGGAACCCGAGTTCGCGCGCCGCTCCGTGGAACTCGTGCTCTATCTCGGTCTAGGGCTGCCTCATTGTGCGGAGGGCGACGCCTCCGACGCACGCTGTAGTGGGGTCGGCGCTGGCCTGAGCTTTGGCCTCACCGCGCTGTGGCGCGTGACCCCGATGTTCGCTTGGGGCGGCACCTTCGAGATCGCTGGCTTCCGCAATGAACCGGAAGATCCGGAGTACACAGACGCCCGCGCCGGAGCGGCTTTCCTCGGTCTCACAGGCCGCGTCTACTTCGCTGATGAAGGTGCCTTCGAACCCTTCGTCGAGTTGGGTTTGGGGGGAGGCGCGCTGGGCACCCGCCAAGAAGAGCCAACTACAAACGGTCGGACGGGCTACGAAGAAACCGGCGCAGGCCCTGCCTTGCGAGGCGGCATCGGGTTCGATTTTCACCTCAGCCGCACCCTGCGCTTGGGGCCTGCGCTCAGCGTCACACGCGTGTTCGTCGACAAGATCCGCCGCTGCAAGGCTACGGGCAGTGGCGAATGCCAAGACGTCTCCACGGATCTGGGCGGCCACCTGGACAGCTATGTTCAGGTGGTGGGCAACTTGACCTTTCAATTCGGCAGCGAGCTGTAGCAAATCCATCGCCAAGGCCATGGACTACCTCGATCCACTAAAGCTCGATCGCGCGCTATTTCGCGCGGCAACGGAGTGGGTGCGCTGGTCACGCAGACTCCGCAGTGGGGAGATCGCGCCGCTTGGCGCCTTTGAAGTCCACCGCTGGGCGCTGGGGAAGAGCCGCTTCTGCGAAGTCCTCGAGCTCCACGAAGCCGATCCCCTACGGAAACACCTGAGTCGCTGGATCTATCGCCTGGCCGACGCGCGCATCAATCAGGGCGCGTTGCTCGAGCAAGCGACCGAACTTCGCACCAAGCGGCTCAGGGTACAAAGCGAGAAAGAGGAGCTCAGCCTCGCCGCCCTGAAGCAGCGCGTGTTGCGCCCCCCCGGCGCGCTGGATGAGCGGCTCGGGCGCCGCTCGGCGCTGCTCGAAGCGCTCACGACACACTCCCACGATTACCGCAGGGTAACGGCGACACTATGGCAGCGGCGGCTTGAAACCGCCAAGCGGATGGGGCTCGAGTCGCCCGACGAGATCGAGCTACCCCACCCAGAAAGCGCCGCGCTCGCTAGCGCGTGGCTCGACAAGACGCAGGATGCGTGGCTCAGCCTCGGTCCCGATAGCCTGAGCCACGTGCTCGAGCTGGGCCTCGACGTGCGTGAAGACCACGGCTGGCCCGCCCGCATCAACCCCCACACGCTGCGCCGCTTGCTCGACGAGGGAGAGCTGTTCCGCAGCCTGAACCTCGACCCTGGTCCACTCCCCCAGGCCCTCGGCGGCGCTTCATTCTTGCGCGCGCTGGCGCGCGTCGGCGCCGCCTGGCATGACGCGGCCAGCCCCAAGGATCAGCCTTTCGTCGTCAGCTTCGATCCCTACGGCCTCAGACGTCGCAGCGTTGGCGCGCGCTTCGCCCTGCTGACGCTGAACCCTAGCTACGTGCGACGCAAGCTCGAGCTCTCCGGGCCTCGGCTGAGCCAGCACCTACGCTGCACCGCGATCAGTCTTTTGTGGGAGACAAGGCTCGCTGCGCTGCGAGTGCTGCTCCGCGCCTCGGCCAGCTACTCCACCGAGCGCCTGCAACAGACTTTCGAAGAGCAGGCGCGCAGAGCAACGGGCACCGCGCTCGATCCACGGCTCTGCGGCGCGCTAGTTGAGCTCCATCCAGACGACGCTCAACGCTTCCTCGGAGCTCACCTCGCTGCACAAGAAGTCGAACAGCTGCGCGACGCTCACGACGAAGACTGGTTTAGAAATCCCCGCGGAATCGATCAGATGCGTTCGGAAGCCGCTCGCCCGCCGTTCAGCGAGGTTCCGTCGGTCGACTTCGAGCCGCTAGCACGCGCGCTCCTCGACTACTTGGGCTGAGGCGCTCAGTCGAAGCCGCCGGAGATACCCGCGCCGGCGCTCTCCAGGTGGTACTTGAAACCGATAATGACGGCGGTCGCCTTCTCGCCCGCGACACTGCGGCGCGCGGAGATCTCGGCGGAAACCTGCTGGTCGACGTAGCCCAGTCCCGCGGAGATCCAGTGCGTGGCTGGTCCTTCGTCGTAGCGATAGCCGACCCGCAAGGGCACGACGTTGCCCGCGAGGTACTCGAAGCCGCCCATCGCCAGCACCGTCGTGCGTTGCCACGTGGTAAAGTCAGCAACCAAGTCGCCCTCGAGCGTAAAGTCGGGTGTACCGTAGCCGATGCCCCCGCCAAGGCGAGAGGGCAAGTAGCCGTGATCAGGGTTCGTCAGGCTGTTGCCGACCAGAGAGACGGCAAACTCTGGCGTGGGGCGGAAGGACATCCCCGCGTCGAACGTGAAGTCACGAACGATGTTCTCGTCGGGCAGGCCAGCCGCCACGGCGTCGTTACCCAGCGGTCCATCGCCGTTCTCCTTCATCCACATCACGCGGCCCGCCATGCCAAGCTGAAACTGCTGAGAGAAGGGAAACGCCAGGGCGAAACGCAGGTCGTTCCACTGGCGATCGACGCCGTCTGGATCCTGTCGGTTGAACGCAAACGCCAGACCACCGGCGAGCTGCGTGCGGCTCCCCACGGAATCAACCGCGGCGGCGCCATACGTCTGGCGGCTTGCCTCGGGCCAAAGCGCGGCCAGTGCGCCGATGTGATAGACGCGAGACGCCGCCATGTTACCCGGGTTGATGTAGATCGACTCCGTCGAGCTGGAGAACGCGCGCAAGGCGCCACCCATGGCAGCGGTGCGAGGAGTTTCGACATCCCCGTAGTCGAACCCCGTCTCCGGCGGCAGATCGCTTGGGTCAGCGCTAGCCGTCGACGCTGACAGCAATGCGCTACCCGCCAGGCCCACGGCTGATAGCCAGCGCGCGAGTGTCCGCACCAAAACGCCCGGCCGAAGGTCGGCGTAGCCACGCTGCGTCCCGCGCCGTAGGACGCTTTGGGGCTCTGATGATGAACGCAGTTCTTCCATCGGTGGGCACTCGGACGGCATCGCGCCCACTAACTGGCTGCGTGCCAACGGGCCAAGTTTTGTCGCAACGCGCGGTCCTCGCCCAAACCCGCCGCGAATGCTGTTCAGACGAACACCAGTTCAACACGTGGGGTGAGGTGAGCTCGTTGCTGCAGTGCTGGGCGAGTCGATCCGCGGCGCGAACGCGTAGGTTGTGCACTGCCTGTGGACGCGCTGTGTGTGGACGGATGAGCTCAACTTGGATCCGCGTTTCGGCCACTCACAGACTCGTCCACAAGGCTGTGGACGACGCGCAACCGACGCGCGCTTCGGGATTTTTTTCGGCGCTCACCCTTGATCTTTCAAACCCCGAAAGTTGGTGCAGCCTTGCCTTCGTCACACGCACGGCGCGATGCGTTTCACTCGTAATTTCAGCTGGATCCGCGATCAGCAAAGCAGTGTCTTGGCGCATCGGGTCACGCGTACGTCACACCCCGATTTTTGTTCGATGGACTTTGCTGCGGGATCGCGGCGATCCGAAAATCGTCCATTGAACTCGTGCGCGAGGCGGTGCTAGCTCAGCACTCGCTCGTCGGTTGGGAACGGCGCGATTCGATCGATTCGCTAGCGCGTTCAGCCTGCTTCGGGTGACCGCGGTTCGAGCAACATGCAACGCAGAACGAGCAACGCAAACCGAGCAACGCAAACCGAGCAACGCAAGCAACGCAAGCAACGCAAGCAACGCGAAACTCGATCAAGCAGCAGGCCACACAACTGACGACAGCGGGACAGGATTAGCTAAGGGGGGATGGTGTTGATTGGGCGATGCGTCGCCCGTCGACTTTGCTAGGCTCACCGATTCCGGGTGGGTCGCAACTGTTATCGTTCGCGCCTCCGAGCACGAACCGGTCGTTGATGACCGATTGCTTCATGCCGCGCGTGAAGCAATCTCAAGACCAGCGACGCAACGGTCGTTTCGGTCTGAGGCACAGTCGTCCCGAATCCGCGCGCACGGCGCGAACCAGGAAACCGCTCCGTTAGCTCAGCACTTCAGTCACTTCCCATTCGCGCTTTGAGACGTCGACCCTAACCAACAACAAAACTAGCCAAGCCCAGAGCCCTCTCCACTCTCCAAACGCTCACACGAGACTCCAAGCTTGCCCCTCGACCTCGCGCCCCAACGACGCGCCACTCATTCACCGCCGTTCGCACCCTGCTGGGAGCGAACCACCTACCCCACACTCGCTCACGCCTTTCCACAGGCTGTGGACAAGTTGTGGGGGCTTCAGCGTGGCCGCTCCGCCATGCAAGCCAGCACCCGCATCACCGACCCCCAATCTGAAGCAGGATGACTAGCTCAAACCTCGAAATCTGGACCGCTGCCCTCGAACGCACTCGCAAGGCGTCACCCGCCTCGTTCGAGCAGTGGTTCTCGTCCATCCAGTTCGATAAGTTGGAAGCGGGTCGCCTTGAGCTGACTGCTCGCGACGAGTTCGTGCGTGACTGGGTGAAGACCCATTTCCTGCCCAGCCTGGTCAACACCATCGACGAGCTGCGCGCACGCGAAGCACGCACCTACAGCGACAGTTCGCCCCAAGCACCGGTGTCTCGGTCGAACGAACCGACTCAAGTCGAGTGGCGCATCTCGAGTGAGCTGAACAATCCGGTGTGTGATGGTAAAACCATGCGTCCTGCGGTACGGCCGCGGCGCTTGCAAGTCAGCGAGCCACCGCCACCGTCGTCGCGCTCGGATGGGACAGCCCATTCGCAATCATCTCGTGAACCCCGCTTTGAATCGCCCTCTCGGATCCACCCTGTGCGCGCATCACTGAAGGACGTCCTCAACCCGAAGTACACCTTCGAGAACTTCGTCGTCGGCCCATCCAATGAGCTGGCGTATGCGGCTGCCATGTCGTCGGCAGGTGACGACGGCCCTCGCTACAACCCGCTGTTCATCTGCGGTGGTACGGGTCTCGGCAAGACGCACTTGGTCCACGCAATCGCCCAGCGCTTGCTCGACCAGAAGCCCAACGCCCGCGTTATCTACGTGTCGGCCGAACGCTTCACCAACGAGTTCATCGAGGCGCTTCAGCACCAGAAGATGGACGAGTTCCGCAACCGCTACCGACGCGAGTGCGACTTGTTGCTGCTCGACGACATCCAGTTCCTGGCGGGAAGAGAGCAGACTCAGGAGGAGTTCTTCCACACATTCAACGCCCTGCACGAAGCGGATCGGCCGATCGTGGTCACCAGCGACACCTATCCTCAGCAGCTGCAACGCATGCCTGAGCGTCTAGTGTCGCGCTTCACTTCTGGCTTGGTCGCCGATGTTCAGGTGCCCCGCCTCGAGACGCGGGTCGCCATCGTGCGCAAGAAGGCGCAGCTCGAAGGGATCCCGTTGACCGACGAGGTCGCCGTCCTGCTCGCCCAGAACGTGCAGAGCAACGTGCGCGAGCTCGAAGGCGCGTTGATCCGCTTGGCCGCGAAGTCATCGCTCACCGGGCGCCCCATCGACTACGAGTTCGCCAGCCGTGAGCTCGCCGCCGTTGCCCCGCGGCGACAGGAGCCGGTCAGCGTGCAAGACATTCAGCGCGCCGTGTGTAACCACTTCCGGCTCACCAACGCCGAGCTCTTGAGCAAGGATCGCCACAAGAGCGTCGCCTTCGCGCGCCAGGTAGCGATGTACCTCTGCCGCCAGCGCCTGCGCTGCAGCTACCCGGAGCTCGGACGCTCCTTCGGTAACCGCGATCACACCACCGTGATGAGCGCCGTGCGCCGTGTCGAAGCGCTCCGCCAGAAGGACCCGCAGGTCAACGCACACCTCGAGGCTATCGAGCAGGAGCTCGCTTCTAGCGGCGAGTGAGCCTCGCAGCAGCCACAACACAAAACGCCGACCCCCCATAGGGTCGGCGTTTTCGCTCTGGTTCGCTTCTATTTTTAGGGGGAGAGGTGCGCCAGAGGGCGCAGGGTCAGCGGCTGATCTGCTGGGCCTGCTTGTTCCCGCGCGGAAATGCGCTCGGCGTCTCAACCACTACGTCAGGCAAATCGGGAGCCGGGAACTGCCCGCGGGTTTCAGGAAGGCTCCCCAAGCGATCCGAGATGCGCGTCGCAATCGCGGCGATCACCTCGCCAGCGCCAACCCCCAGGGCACTGCCGTACGTGAAGCGGCCCTCGGAGTGAGAGCTGAAACGTTCCCGCGTCAGACTGAAGCCGTCCCGCACCAGCTGCCAGCGCCCGCGCCCGACTGCGCCCCAACCCACTCCCTCGCCAGGCTCCACGGCATTGAGTCGTAGCTCGATTCGCAGCAGGTAGTCCCCTGCCTCCAAGGCATCACCTCGTTGACGAACACGCACGTCTGGAAAGCTAGCTCCCAGGAGCCGCACCAGCTGCGCCCCCATCTCCGCCTGTACCTCACGGAAACAAACGGGCTGCTTGTGAAGCGCCTTGACGCATTGAGTGTTCGGCGTCTCGTCACGCAGCTCCACCCACAGCCTGGACGAGTGCTTCACCTGCGAGGAGGCCGCATAGACCGGCACGTTGGAGACAGGTGCGCGATGACCCATCACTTCCGCAGGGGAACATCCCAGGGCTGCCGCACCTAGCGCCACGCAAGTCAGCAAGAGGCCGCCGGCGCTGCCGCTCGGACGCCGTAACCCCACGGAATGCCTACGTTTCGGGCAATCGACCTGACCTTGCGCTTTGACCCGAGCCCAAATGGGACGCTCCATTCGAGCAGGTTAGCCGTAGGGAAAGGCCTGACCCCAAAATGTTGCGGACCCTCAAGTTGCCCGATTTCTCGCGTAGTTCCCGATAGTTACGCATTCGCGAGTAGTTCATGCAGAAGTATTCTTCAGCAAAAACTAGCTGGTTTGGCAAAGCCACCTATATTGAAGAGTCTATGGCAGACCTACGGCATATCCATCAGTACATGACGGACCGCCGCCGCGTTCTGCTGGACGATGGGAGAGTTGGCAAGATTGTCCGAGTGGACAC
Organism: Polyangiaceae bacterium; assembly: GCA_020633205.1. Lineage (NCBI taxonomy): Bacteria > Pseudomonadati > Myxococcota > Polyangiales > Polyangiaceae > Polyangiaceae bacterium. Next base: position 19,570 of record JACKEB010000023.1, on the reverse strand, counting down.
CACCTATCCCAGTGGAGGCACCCTCGTCTCGATTTGGACAGAAGAGGACAAGGGGCCCACGGTAGCCAAGGTTGAATTGGCCCGTGTCGTCGGACCGGCTCCGGCGAAATCCGCGTGACAGCAGACGCCCCGCGCCCACCCTGCCAGCACTCCTGGCGGTGGGCGCGGAGGCGGTCGATTTTTCGCGTCACGCGCGGCCGCGCCCAGCCCCCTTAGCTCGGGCTAGACGGCTCGAGCGCTTCGAGCTGCATCCGGCAGTCTTCGCTGAGTAGGCGGTTCTTCGAGTCTTCCGCCAAGCGTCGCGCCAAGGTGAGCTCACGGCGTGCTCCGAGCACATCGCCTTGCTCGGCTAACAGCTTGCCCAAGAGGTAGCGGCCAGTGATCGCGTCCCACGTCCAACGCTGCGCCTCTGCAGCTGCCAAGCGCTCTCCCAGCACTCGGCGGGCGACGTTGGAGCCGTTCGCCGCATCCAGATAGGCGAGCATGATGCGGTTGAGGTTCACCATGCGGTCGGAGCCGATCACCTCAGCCACCTCGAGCGACTTCTGCAGCGCCGCGTAGGCCCGCGGGAGCTCTCCAAGGCGCATCAGTGAGTCGCCCTGATTGTGCAGGTTGACGGCAACTTCGTGGCTCAGGCCCGCTTCACGCCCCAGCTCTGCCGCCTGTTCCGCCGCGAGCGCGGAACCACCCCAGTCGCGCTGGAACGCGCGGATCAGCGCACGCACCTTCGCCCGTTCGCACAACATCACCGGGTCATCCTCCGCGGGCAAAATGGCGCTCGCGGCATCCAGCGCCTGCTGCGCGGCGTCTAGCTCTCCAGCGCCGGCGAGAGCCTGGGCGGACGAGAGCTCCATACGATGGCGCTCGAAGTCGTCGCCGCCCGTGAGCTGCTTGGCCTGCTCGATCGATTCCATTGCCGCACGGAAGTCTCCCTGGTGGAAGCAGACCTCGGCCTCGGCGGCCAGCAGCGCGCGCCGCTCGGAGCTGCTCAGCGAGGTTTGCTGAGCGAGCTGGGCGGCGCGGCTCAGGAGCTGGCGAGCCTCCTTGTAGCGATGCAAGGCACCAAGACTCAACGCGAGGTCAACGCCCGCACCCAGGCGCAGCGCGATGGACATCGCCGAGTCCTGCTCCAGGCGAACCGCGAGGCGCAAGACGAGCTCCGCCAGACCCTCGCCGGAGCGAACGTGACGAATGGCTCGGGACAACGCGCGTACCCACTCCGCGAGCTGTTCGCCGCCCCGCGCGTCCCAGTCAGCGAGATCGAGCGCCCGCGCGAGGTCGCCGACGGCGTACTCGAGGCGCCGCGCGTTCAGCTGATACATGCCGCTCGTCGCGTAGAACCCCGCCGCGCGATCCAGCTCGCCTGCTTCCGCCAGATGATAGGCGATGCGCGCCGCTTCTTGCTCAGTCCGATCTCCCAGGATCATCTGGTAGGCGTTCGCGGCACGGTGGTGCAGCTCAATCAGCTGCTCGTCATCCAGGCTCGCCAGGATCACCTCGGCCAGGAGCGGCGACGGAAACGACAGCGCCACCGGGCCGTCTCGCAGCATCAACTTCGCCGCCTCGAGGCGCTCAGCCAGCAGGTTCAGGTGCCCGAGGCTGCAGTCGAGCATTGCGCTCAAGACCGATGTATCCGCGGGGGAACTCACGATGGCCGTCGCGATGGTCAAGTCCCGCTCAGGATCGTCCAGGCGCCGAATGCGGTCGCCGAGCAGGGAGCGCAAGGGTCGAGGTACGCTGAGCACACCACCCAAATCCAGGCGGGTGATCTGCTTGTCCTCAACGACGACGGCGCCTGCTTCTTGAGCCTCGCGCAGGAGCTCTTCGACGAACATCGGGTGACCCGCGCAACGCTCATGGACGAACTGGAACAGCGCTTCCGGAACTTCCCTCACCCCCAAACGAACACAGACGAGACGATACACATCGTCTTCATCCAGGGTGCCGAGCTGCACTTCTTGATAGCCCGGTAGCTCGCGGAAATGGGCGGCCTCCCCGCTGCGAGCCGCGAACAACAGAATCAGACGCGCGCGCTCGAGTCGCTCAGCAACGCGGCTCAAGAGCTCGACGCTCGGCGCGTCGATGTCTTGAGCGTTGTCCCACGAAAAGACGTGCAGCTGATCCTTCGCGAGACCATCCAGCATGCCCGCGACGGCGTTCTTCAAGACGCCCGCGGAAGCCGCGCGATCCCCGCGACTGAGGCCAAGCTCCGTAAGGACGATCTCGACTTCTTCGTCGTGCAGCCCGAGGGCGCGCAGGCGAGGCTCCACCGCTGCGATGCGCTCCGGAGAGTCGCCCTCACGCACGCCGCACAGGGAACGCAGCATGGCGACGATGGCTGAATACGGCAGGCTCTTTCCGCTCGGAACACACTCTGCCAAGTGGCAACGGATGTTGAACTCACCGCGTTGGATGCGGCGCTCCATCTCGTAAATCAAGCGCGACTTGCCGATGCCGTGCTCGCCCACGATGCCGACCACCTGCAAGTGACGGCGCGACGCCCGCGCTAGCACGCCGCCGAGGCGCTTGAGTTCGTCGAGACGACCGACGAAGCGCCCATAGGCTTCACGCGGCGACCGGGGTTCACCGACGATCCAGGCACGCGCCGCGGTGCGCCCTGCTCCGGGCGCAGACTCCAGAGAGAACAAACGCCCGACGTTCTTCGCCGCGGCGTCGCTGATGATCAGGCTGCCCTCCAGGGTGTTGCACAGATCACGCGCCTGCCCGAGCAAGAGCGCCACGTCCGCCGCGTTCACGTCGACGATGGCACCCGCGGCGATGCGCCCCGCGTGGATCCCAACACCAGGCTCGACATCGCTCGCGCCGAGGCTCCTGAGCAGCACCAATCCAGAGCGCACCGCAAGCTCCGTGTCTCGCCCATCCGCTTCGTCCAAGCCGAACAACGCGACGACCTCGTCCGCGCCAAAGCTCAGCACGCGCGCGCCGTAGCGCTCCACCACCTCGCGGGCACGCTCGCTCGTCTCTTCACTGTTGGATCCGCGAGGCAACCGCACGATCAGCGCGGACACCTCACGTCCCGCCAGGTCCGCCAGCGCACCTTGGGGAAACGCTCGAGCGTTGACGGCCGCAGGCTCCGGGGTGGTGTCCAACACCTGCGCGACACCCTGGAAGCGCCCGGAAGATGGCGGCCCTTCGCTGGAGGTCGCCCGCACGGAGGTGATTCGCGGCTCCGAAGGTAGCTCGAGCCGTGGCTCGGATGGCAGCTCGGGACTAGACGGAGCCTCGTTCAGCTCCTCGATCAAGTCACTGAGTTCGCGTGCGCCTTGGCGCGCACCCGCCGCGTACAGCTCCTCCAAGAGCTGCTCATAGACTCGCGCCGCGCTATCACCGCGCTTGCCGGGGTCCTGCTCCAAGAGCTGCATGACCAGTGCGGAGAGCGAGGGCGACACATCGGAGCGTAGCTCCGCGGGCTGCAAAGGCTTTTCCCCAAGGATGCGAGACGAAGTCTGAGTCGGTCGCGCACCCGCGAAAGGGTGTTTCGCGGTCAGCAATCGATAGGCGAGTGTCCCCAGGCTGAAGAGGTCGCTCCGCGCGTCGATGTCATTGCCGCAGATCTGCTCGGGGCTGGTGTAGGCGAGCTTCTGGTTCAAAAGCTCTTCTTGAGCGCGTTCGCCGAGGGAGTAGAAGGCGCGACCAATTCCAAAGTCACTCAGCTTGACCTCGCCCTCCCAGCTGAGCAGCACGTTGCCCGGGTTCAAGTCGCCGTGCACGATGCCAAGCGGCGTGCCCCGTTCGTCGCGCCGCCGATGCGCATGGTCGAGCGCCTTCGCGACCTCGCTCGCGATGTACAGCGTGAGCCCCACTGGTAGCTGCTTGCCCGAGCGATCTACGAGCGAAAGCAGTCTGCGTAGGTCGAGCCCTTGCACCAGCTCGGTCGCCATGAAAAAGCTCGTGCCGACCGCCTCATCGACACGCCCAAGGTCGAACACCTGCACGACCCCTGAGTGGCTGAGGCGCACCGACAGCTGGGCTTCCCGCACGAAGCGCCCGACGAAGTCCGCTTCCGCGGAGAGCTCGGGCAGCACGCGCTTGATGACCAGGGTCTTCTCGAAGCCCTCGACGCCGAAGCTCTTCGCCTTGAAGACCTCCGTGATGCTGCCGCGCCCGAGCAGATCGAGCAGCTGGTATCGACCGTAAGTTCCCAGGCTGCTCACGAGTCTTCTTCGCCGCCGTACATCGCCTCGGCGATCTCGAACGTCGCGTTCTCGAGCCTGGCATACGCGTCGCGAATCGTGTCGATGTCGCTGCCGTTCTCCAGGCTGGCCTTCAAGAACTCGAGGTCTTCCTTCATCGCGGCGACCTTGTCCGCGTCGAGCAGATCGCCGTAGCCCTCGATCGCTTGATCCGTCGTGTAGATCAGAGTTTCCGCCTGGTTTTTCAGCTCCGCTAGTTCACGCCGCAGGTGGTCCGTCTCCTTGAACTTCTCGCCCTCGTTCACCAAGCGGTCGACCTCGTCTTGGCTGAGTCCGCTGGTAGGCGTGATGTTGAGGGACTGCGCCCTACCGGTACCGAGGTCCTTCGCTTCCACGCTGAGGATACCGTTCGCGTCGATCGAGAAAGTAACCTGGATCTTCGGGACACCACGCGGAGCCGGTGGGATCCCAGTGAGCTCGAAGTGCGCGAGGCTGCGGTTGTCGGCGGACATTTCGCGTTCGCCTTGCAGCACGTGGATCGGCACGAACGGCTGGTTGTCCACGCTGGTCGTGAAGATCTCGCTCTTTTCCGTGGGGACAGTCGTGTTGCGCGGGATCTGCTTGTAGAAGATGCCACCACCGGTCTCCACACCAATGGAGAGCGGCGTGACGTCGAGCAGCAGCACCTCATCGATTTGGCCGCCGAGTGCGGCACCCTGGACAGCAGCACCGATCGCCACCACTTCGTCGGGGTTCACCCCTTTGTGGGGATCGCGGCCAAACAGCTCCTTCACCGCGCGTTGGACGGCGGGCATGCGCGTCATGCCGCCCACCAACACCACCTGATCGATCTGGCTCGGTGCCACCTTCGCGTCACCAAGCACACGCGTGCACGCATCGACCGTCCGCTCCACCAAGTCCGAGGTGATGATCTCGAGCTCACTGCGCTTGAGCGTCCGCTCGAGATGCATGGGTCCACTGGGCCCGGTCGCAATGAACGGAATATTGATCTCAGTGGAGAGCGAACTCGAGAGCTCGTGCTTGGCCTTCTCCGCGGCCTCCTTCAGGCGCTGCAACGCCATGCGGTCCTTCCGCAGATCGATGTCGTGCTCCTTGAGGAACTCCTCGGCGAGCTTATCGATGATGCGAATGTCGAAGTCCTCGCCACCAAGATGGGTGTCGCCGCCCGTCGCCTTCACGTTGAAGACGCCCCCGGCGATTTCGAGGATCGAGATATCGAAGGTGCCACCACCCAAGTCGTAGACAGCAATCCGCTCGGAAGCGGTCTTGTCGAGCCCGTACGCCAACGCAGCCGCCGTGGGCTCGTTGATGATGCGCTTCACCTCGAGACCCGCGATGCGCCCTGCATCTTTCGTCGCTTGGCGCTGTGCGTCGTCGAAGTACGCCGGCACGGTGATGACTGCCTCAACGACTGTCTCGCCGACGAACGACTCAGCGATTTGCTTCATCGCGGTGAGCACGAAGCTCGAGACTTCGGGGGGCGACATCGCCTTGCCTTGGACCTTCACCCAAGCGTCGCCGTTGTCGTGCCGAGCTACCTCGTAAGGCACGCTCTCCCGATGGCGCTTGATGTCGGTCGCGTCGAAGGACTGCCCCATGAGGCGCTTGACCGCGTAGACGGTGTTCTCAGGGTTGGTCGTGGCCTGACGCTTGGCAACCTGCCCAACCAAGCGCTCACCGCTCGCCGTGAACGCGACGATGGAAGGCGTGGTGCGCGCGCCATCTGCGTTGGGGATCACCCGCACTTCGGGTTCTCCAGTGGCGCTCACGCCTTCCAAGACGGCGACGCACGAGTTCGTGGTCCCCAAGTCGATACCGATGATCTTGCCCATGGGACGCGTGAGCATACCCGTCCGCTCGAGTGGACTGGAGGGATATGGTTAGCTTTTTAGGAGCCGGGCAGGCGCGCGGACGCCACGCAGCGCAACCTCCGCCTGCGCCGGGCACGCCAGATGCTCAGCGAAGGCGTGGAACGCCCTCAGACCGCACGTAGGACGCAGAAAAGCGGAACCTAGGGAGCTTTGGCCACGACGACGAGCGCTGGACGAATCAACCGCTCGCCTTGGCGATAACCCGCTTGCACTTCGGCGGCCACGCTGCCCGGAGGGTGCTCTTCCGTGGCCATCTGCTGGATCGCCTCGTGTACGCTTGGGTCAAAAGGCTTACCCACAGCCTCGACGCGCTCGATGTTCAGGCGGCCCAGAGTGTCCGTGAACTGCTTCATCACCATGCGAATGCCGTCAGCAAGCGACGCGACTTCGGAAGCGGTCTCGGCGTGTTGAGCGGCGCGCTCGAGGTTGTCGAAGACCGGCAACATCTCTTTCAACAGCTGGTCCGTGCCGCGCTGCTCTGCATCCACGAGCTCCTTGCGGGTGCGCTTGCGGAAATTGTCGAAGTCAGCCGCGGTGCGAAGCAGTTGCTCCTTGAGGCGCTTGGCCTCTGCTTGAGCCTGCTCCAACGGGTCCACGGGCGCCTCGGCGGCCGCGACCTCGGCGTCGCCAGAGTTGCCTTCTGCCGATTCCGCAGCGCCTTGCTCCGGTGCTGCGGCCTCGGTTGCTTCCAGGTTCTCGTTCTCGTCGCTCACGGGCCCGCTAATATAATCAACGGATCCGCTTTGCAAACGTGTGGCCGACGTTTCCGCCCGGGTCGTTCGTAGAACGCAGCGAAAAACGGCCCCAGGCTCAGTGCTGGGCGTCCTTGGGTGCGTCGATACAACGCGCTTGGCGCAGGGCGGTGACCTCTCCCCCGCTCGACCGAGCATCGTCCAGAAGCGGCTCCGGCGGCGGGGCCAACCACACATCTGGTGGCTGGGGAAAGGCCCAAAAGTGCAGCGGGTTTCCCAGAGGCAGGCGCTCCACCGCGCCAGGACGAGCCGCGGCGGCGTTGCCGCGACCGTAACCGATGCGCTCGAGCCAGAAACAATAGGCGTCCGCCGCGGGAGCATACAGATGGCGCGTGGCGCCCTGCAGCGTGAGGTCCGCCTCCGCCACTACCTGCTGCTCAGGCGAGCCAGCATGCTGCAGCGCACGGAAATGACGACGACCCGCCGGCAGTCTGAGCACGACGCCCGCGTCGGGAGACTCCTGACTGGTGACCGAGATACGAGCCACGATCTCGCCGTCCACCTCGAGGGCGAGCGGGTGCTCCGTGAGGTTCAGCACCTGAATCCGCGGTCGATGAATGACGTAGCTTGCGACACTCAGGAGCGCCGTCGCGAGCAGCACCGCGAACATCCACCGCGCGCCGGGCGTTGCTGTCGGCGCGCGGCGCGGCGCAACCCCACGAGAGAGTGCAATCACCCGCTCTGGATTCAACGCCAAGAGCTGCTGCGCAAAGTCGGCTCGAGCGCAGCGCAACACAGCGACCCAGTCTTCGCGAGGAGTCTCGCGAATCGCCAGCGCCGGGTAGCGCGAACAGCCGGGGCGTCGTCGCAAGCGCGCCCATGCGTACCACCCCAAACCACGCATCCCGAACAGGCCAGCAACGATTCCGCAAGGCAATACAAAGAGCCCCCAGCGGCTGAACCATGAGCCAACCGAGAGCTGCCACGTGCCGGCGTTCGCGAGTCGCTCGAACATCAGTGGGAGACCCAGGGCAGTCGCCCCCCCAATCAACAACGCCGCCAAAACCACACTCAATGAGCGCGTCCGGGAAACGGCGTCGTGGGTCAAGCAACGCTCGCAGAGCGGCACAATCAGCGCGCCAGGCCGGGTCTCCAAGTCGAGTTTCCGAGATGCGCTCGACGGTGCCCCGCAACACGCGCAGACCTGCGGCAGCACGAGCGACGCTAGCGCGGCGTGCGCCTGCGCTTGTCGAGCAGCGTCGGGATGAGCAGCGTCACCCGCACGCTTACTCTCGATGGCCTTGCCGGACGCTTCAAGAGCATCGTCACCCGGGTTTGGGGGTGAGGGAGCGCTGGGTGCGTCGTCGACCTCCGTAGCGGAAAGCTTGAGAACCGCGAGGTCAACCGACTCGGGCGCCGCGACCACCGGCACCGCGGCATCGACAGCTCCGTCGACAGCCCCCTCCGCGACACCGAGCTCCCCGAGCGCCGAACTCGACGCGGAATCGCCGCCTCGCAGCTCCTCCAGTTTCAATTCATCGTCAGTCGGGTCGCGCATCTCGTGTCAGCGGCACACATAAGTCAGCCAAGCGGCCGCTCGAAACGAAACCGCCGCTCGAAACGAAACCACCGCTCGAAACGAACCGCCGCTCGAAACGAACCGCCGCTCGAAACAAACAGCGCAGCGACGGCAAGCGAACGATAAAAAAACCCCTGCACAACGCCCACTTCTTGTTTCCCCAGGCCAAGGGCTTGAACGTTTTAGTTTGGAGGTGTCCCTGCGCCCGTGGTCTTCGGGTACGCTCGAACGTTGCGCATGCGTGGGGGGAACGCATTGCCCCAGGTTGGGGACAAGTACCGACTGCTTGAGCAGATCGGCTCAGGTGGGATGAGCGTGGTGTACCGAGCGGAGCACCTGCTGATTGGCCGCGAGGTCGCGGTGAAGCTTTTGTTGCCGGAGCGCGCTGGAGATCGCGCGCTGGGCGCTCGCCTGATGCGTGAGGCGCGAGCGCTCGGCAAGCTGCACCACCCAGGCGTTGCCCAGGTCATGGACGCTGGCGTGTGCGAGATGGGGCCCTACCTCGTGATGGAGTTCCTCGATGGGGTCACGCTAAACCAGTTCATTCGTCGCACCCAGCTGACCATCGACGCCGCGTTGGGCGTAGTGGTCCGGGTGTTGGATGCGCTGAGTGCCGCGCACGACGTCGGTATCGTTCATCGAGACCTCAAGCCAGAGAATGTGTTCTTGAGTCTGGATGACGCGGGCAAGCCGTGCATCAAGCTGCTCGACTTCGGGATCGCGAAGTCACTCGAAGACTGCGGGGACAGCGACGCCCGCACGAGCACAGGAATGATCTTGGGCACCCCGGACTATCTGAGCCCAGAACAAGCAACCGGGGACCACTGGGTAGATGCCCGCAGTGACGTATTCAGCGCCGGAGTCATGCTCTACGAGCTACTCACCGGCGAGCGGCCGTTCCAAGCTGCTTCGGCTGTCGCGACCGCGTATCGCATCGCTCACTCAGAGCCAGAACCGCTGAGCCAGCGCAAAGTCCCGCGAGGTCCAGCCCTCGACGCACTGCTGGGCCGCGCGATGGCCAAGGACCGTGAGCGCCGCTACACCTCCGCAAAAGATTTCCGCGCAGATTTAATTGAACTAGTCGAAGACACAGACGCCATGGAGCGAGAGCTCGCCGGCAGCCTGCGCTTGCGGCACAGCCAGCGGGTCGCCGCCAAGGCGAGGCACGCCCCGCTGACGCCAACGGTCCGCCTCGACGAAGAAGTACCCAAGCACCGCGCCGCGCGCAGCAGTCGCCCACCGAGAGAGTCGAGACAGTCGAACCCCAACGACCTCTTGGCGGCAGAGCGTCGGCCACGCGCGTCGACACCCAGGACTCGCAACCCAAGCGACGAGACGCTAGAGAGCCCGCGGCAACTTGACTGGTCACATCGCCCGAAGCTGGAGGCTCAGTCGCCTTTCCACACGCGTGGTGCAGTCGTCCAGGCTCTGGACCGCTACATCGCGCAAAACTTCGCGCCCTGGATGCACCGGCGCGTGCTCGATGGCCTCCCCCCAGATGCTCGCGCGGAACTCGAAGAGCAAACGCTGCAAGCCATCGTTTATTACCCCATGGATATGGCAGCCAGCTACTTGAGAGTGGCGACCGATGAACTCTACGGCGGAAACCCTGCCTGGTGTCGCCAAGCGGGAGAGAGCGCAGTCGACGGCAGCCTTGGGCCGATGCTGAGATCGGCGTTGCGACTCGCACCTTTGGTGGTTGTGATGCGGCGCCTGACCACCGCCTGCAAGCCACTCCTAGACTTCGGAGATTGGCGTCTCGATCCCGACAACGGAGAGCTCATAATCGAGAACTTCGAGGCTGCGCCGATGGGGCTTCGCTTGTGGCTCGCGGGCGTGCTTTCCGGAGGACTACGTCACGCTTGCCCTGGCGCGCGCATCGATCTGCGGCGCGGGGAGCAGAGCTTCGCGCGACGCTTGGTGTTGACGGCCCAAGAGCAGTCTCGGGAGGAGTGACCGCGGAGATCTCAAGGCTTCCAGGAGAAGGCGTCCTGCGCCTCCTTGTAGTGCTTGTCGATATCCAAAGCCTTCTTGAAGAGACCATGGGCCCTGGGGAAGTCACCCCCAGTCCAGGCGAGCAGGCCTCGCAAGAAGAACACATGAGACTCCGTCGCGCCTTCGCTCGCCGCGGAGTCAACGAGGCGCACCACCTGGCCCCGCGGCTTGCCGGCCCTCAGCTGTTGGTGGGCTTGTTCCAGGAACGCGTCGCCAAGCACGCGATGTCCCACGCCATAATCCATGATGGCCAGAGCTCGCCGCGCCATCTCCAGCGCCTTCTCTGGTTTGCGCTGGAGGGTGTAGAAGTCAGCCACCCGACCCGCCAGCCACGCGGAGTTCGGCTCCAGCACGAGCTGACTCTTGTAGATGGACTCCGCCGCTTCCCATTCGCCGCGCTCCTTGAAGATCTTGAGCATCGCCGACAGGCCGTACGCATCTGTCGGGTCGGACTCCAGTAGGGCCTTCGCCAGCGCGAAGCGCCGCTCGCGGGCTGCCTTCTGATGAATGGCTAGCTCGAGCTCGCAGCGCTTTTGCCACACGGATCCAGGGTCGAGCACGCCCGCTTTCGCGGTTGCGGCTGCGGCATCGTCGAGCTTCTTCTGGGCGAACGCGACGTAGGCCACCCGGCGCCAAACATCGGGGTCTCTCGGCGCAAGCTTGCTCGCCTTGTCGATCAGCACGCGTGCCCTGACGAGGCCTACGGGCTCATACTTGTCGTTGTGCAAGTAGGCCGCGTCCTGGGCCACGCGAGAGCCCAGCTCCAGCACTCGCGGGTCGTTTTCATCCAGCGCCTCGGCTTGCTCCAAGAGCTTGGTCGCCTTGAGGAGCCCTTGCTTGTCCGGCGCCTGGCGCATCACGAAGATGCCTTCTTCGGCCAAAGCGCGAGCCTTCGACGCCCCGTCGCTCGGCTTGAACGTGGCGCGCGGTGGCGCCGTGAGCACCGGCGTTGGGAACCAGGTGGACTTTTCCGCGTAGTAAAGCCAGATCTTCTGTTGAGCACCACCCCCGACCAGGTAGCGACCGTCAGGTGAGTAGGCCAGTGCCGGAAAGCCGACGTTGCCACCGAACGTGGCTTGGAGCGGCTCCCCCTTGAAGGGGTCTGAGACCACGAGCAGGTGATCCTTGCCGCCGGTCGCCATCAAGCCGTTCTTGTCGCTCAGCGCAATTCGCCAAACCTCGTCGCGGTGCACGCTGATCACATGCCGCACATCGCGGGCTGCCATGTTCCACACCAGGATGCGTGTGTCGTCTCCCGCGCTGATCAGGCCAGCACCATCCGCTGTGAACTTGAGGTCGCTCACGCTCGCGCCGTGCACCAACTTGAAGAGCTTGGCGCCCGACTCTCGGTCCCAGAGCGTGATATCCGGCCCCATCGCGCTCGTCGCGAACAGCTTCTCATCAGGGGAAAACGCCACAGCCAAACCAGGAGAGCCAAGGCTGAACCTCCGCAGCTCCTTGCCAGTCTCGGCGTCGTAGATCCTCGCCACCCCGTCGGCGCCCGAAGACGCGAGGAGCTTGCCTTCCTTGGAGAACTCGACGTCGTGAATGCCACCCGCCGAGTCCGGAATGCTGCGGATCACCTTCCCCGACTCGACCGACCAGATGCGCAACTGCCCGTCTTTGCCGCCCGCCGCGACTATCTTTCCCTGAGGATCTACTGCGAGGGATTGCACCTGCCCCTGCTGGCCGCTGAAAGAGCGTAGCGGTTCTTCGTGATCACGGTGCCAGAGCTTGATTGCGCCGTCATATCCCGCGCTGACGAAGTGTTCGCTGTCAGGCAGCCACGCCAGACTGCTCACGACTCCGAGGTGCCCCACGAACTCCCGCTGCCAAACGACCAGCGCGCCCGAAGGGGGAAGGCGCGGCGGCAACACACCGCTAACAGTCGGTGCGGGCGCGGCTGCCGTCTGTGCTTCCGAGCGCGTGGAGTACCAGGCGAATCCGACTGCCGGAACCGCGACGAGCAGCGTCAGCACCACGCCGAGGATCAACATGCGCTTCAGATTGAGCGGCGTCTCCTTGCGCTCGAAGGCGAGGTGCGCGCTACTGGCCGAAGGAAAACGACGGCTAGCATCAGGCTGGAGCAGTCGCTCGACCAGGGGCGCCAGCCACGTGCTGAGCCTTAGCGAGCGGAGGTCGACTTTGCCCCCCGGAGTGACCAGTTCCGCAGGGGAACGCCTGGCCAGCATGTAGACGAGCAAGGCGCCCAACGCGTAGAGATCGGAGGAGACTGCCTTCTGCCCTCGAGTTTCCTCTGGCGCGGCAAACCCAACGGCGCCGCGCAGCTGAGTCGCTCCTTCGAAGCGCTCCACATCGCCAAAGCACACGAGCTTCGGGCCCGCCTGGTTGTCCACGAATACGTAGTCTGGACACAGTTGACCGTGCAAAACTGGCGGCGCTTGCTCGTGAAGGAACCCGAGCCCTTCGAGCATCTGCTGTGCGAACTTGACGACGCGCTCTTGGCTCGGAGCCGCTCCACTCTCAATCCACTGGCGCAGGCTCACCCCCGGCGCGAGCTCCTGAAACAGCAGCCCCCAGTAGCCATCCACGCGCTCCACGAAGCCTTGCTCGACGTAGCTCACCAACGCCCGATGACGCAGCCGGCAGAGCTTCTTCGCGTCGGCTTCGAACTGAGTCACCGCCTGCGCGTCGCTCAGCTCGAGCAACGTGAGTACGCGCGAGCTCCCATCGCGAAGCGACGTCACCCGGTAGCGGCGCGGCCCAAGTGCTTGCTCGACGCGGTGGTTCTGGATGACTTCTTCGGGCTGCAGCTGCCAGTTGCGCATAGGAACTCTCGACTACCCCCGGGTGGGCGGAGCCTAGTAGATGTTCCCTGCGGCCACCAGGGTGAGCCGGATGCCGCACGGTCGCCGACGTTTTCGCCACGGGAGCGTTTCTTCGTCGCAACGGCGACTAACCAACTTTGGACTTGAGCCAACTAGAGTTTCGTGTCTCGAGCGACACGCTACGCGCGGCAAGCACGATTTCCCACACGGATAAACTCTCCCCCAAACCCGCGCACGGAGGTGGCCAGGCGCCTGCCCGACCAGTCCACGGGAACCCACCCAGAGGAGCCTGAACGCCGCGCACAGATCGGCGTGCGCGAAATGTACGCGCGCGCTGCTTTCGGCAGAAACCAGCCGGCAACTGCGGCTGGGGCACTTGATACGCAACCGATCCGCGCGCTTCCCGATCAGCGCTGGCCAGGGCCGCGCGCCTGAGGTACGGCCCTGAAACCGGGCGCGGCATGCACCCTGGCGAAACGCGCAAATGACGGAACTGAATCCTCCCCAGCAGCTGGCAGTCGCTCACGACAGTGGCCCCCTCTTGGTGTTCGCAGGCGCCGGTAGCGGTAAGACCCGCGTCATCACGTTTCGCGTCGCGAACTTGCTCGCGCTGCACCAGGTGCCGCCCTATCGCATCCTGGCGGTCACGTTCACGAACAAGGCAGCAGGAGAGCTGAAGGAGCGCCTTGGCAAGCTGGCTGGTGAAGCCATCGTGCGCGATCTTTGGGTGGGCACGTTTCACTCGATCTGCGTGCGCCTGCTGCGTCGCTACCACGATCAGGTCGGGCTCTCGCGCCACTTCTTGATTTACGACGATAGCGACCAAAAAGCGCTACTTGGACGCATCATCAAGGCGGAAAAGCTAAGCGATCGGGAGTACCCGCCGCGCGTCGTCTTGAGCCGCATCCACGTTCACAAGCGCGAGGGCCGCGGCCCCGACGACATCAAGCTCTCGCCGAACTTCGACGGCAACATGGTGGAGCTCTACCGCAAGTACCAACAGGCGCTGCGCGCGGCCGATGCGGTGGACTTCGAAGACCTCTTGGTGCTCGGCACACAACTCGCGGAGAGCGATTCGCCCGCAGGGCGCGACCTTCGCCAGCGCTTCGATCACGTCTTGGTCGATGAGTTTCAAGACACGAACCAGATCCAGTACCGCCTCGTGCGGGCGCTCGCCGCGAGCACCCAGAATCTGTGCGTCGTCGGCGATGACGACCAGTCGATCTACAGCTGGCGTGGCGCAGACGTGCGCAACATCCGCGGTTTCCGCAAGGATTTCCCTGGGGCGCAGGTCGTCAAGCTGGAGCAGAACTACCGCTCCAGCGGCAATATCGTCGCTGCAGCGCTCGGGGTCATCGAGCGCGCTCTCGAGCGTGAACCGAAGCAGCTCTTCACACAGTCTCCTCCTGGTGAGCCGGTGCGTATCCGAGGCGTGCTCGACGAAAAGGAGGAGGCCCGCTCGGTGGTCATGGGTATCGCCTCTGAGCTCCAGCAAGGCACGGACGCGCGCGAAATCGCCATCTTCTATCGCACCCATGCTCAATCCCGCGTGCTCGAAGGCGAGCTCCGCGCGCGCAACATCAGCTACCAGATCATCGGCGGCACGAAGTTCTTCGACCGCGCAGAAGTGAAGGACCTGCTCAGCTACCTGCGGCTGATCATGAACCCGAAGAGCGACGCCGATCTGCTCCGCGTCGTCAACACTCCAACCCGCGGCATCGGCAACAAGACGCTGGATGCCTTGATGGATGTGGCGCGCGACCTCGGCGTGAGCCTGTTCGATGCGATCAAGAGCCCTGCCCTGGAAAAGAAGCTCTCGAAGCGCGCCACCCAGGCGCTGCTGCGCTTCCACGAACTCATCGACGGATTCCGCGCAGAAATGGATCAACTTCACGCGGACGAACTCGCGGAGCAAGTGCTCGAGCGCAGCGGGTACGTCGATGCGCTGAAGAAGCAAGACACCGCAGAGGCCGACGCGCGCCTCGAGAACTTGCAGGAAACCGTGGGCTCCATCCGTGAGTACCTGCTCGAGGCAGAGCACCTCGGTGAGGAGCCATCCCTCGAAGCGTACCTCGAGCGCGTCGCGCTGATCGCCGACGTCGACAGCATGCAAGATCAAGCGCCCAGCGTGGTGCTGATGACCGTGCACGCCGCCAAGGGCCTGGAGTTCGAGGTAGTGTACCTCACGGGCATGGAAGAAGGCGTCTTCCCCTACCGCGGAATGGACGGCGATCGCGACGAGCTCGAAGAGGAGCGCCGCCTCGCCTACGTCGCGCTGACCCGTGCACGGCGGCTCCTCACGTTGACCCACGCTAGCCAGCGCATGCTGTTCGGTCGCACTGAACCGCGCAGCCCGAGTCGTTTCCTTTCGGATATACCTGAAGACGTCTCGGAGCAGCAGGGCCTAGGTAGGCGCTTCGGCGTGAACTCCCTGGGCGGGTATGCAGGCGGCTACTCGGGGCGGGTGGATCCATACGCGCGTCGACCGGCCTACGACGAGTACGACCAAGACGTGGACTACTCCCAGACGACGGCCCGAGGACGTCGAGTTTCGGGCTCGGGGGGGAGGAGCTCCTGGCAAGATCTGCGGAGCCGCATGCTCGCCGGCAACGCCAGCGGCAGCGGCCGGGCTGCGGCAGAGTCAGGCAACGACGGCCGCTGGGTGGACACCGAGGCGTTCGACGACGTGGGCGACGAAGCCATGGATCTACGCTGGATGCGCCCAGGCGCCCGCGTCTATCACGATCGCTTCGGCAAAGGCGTGGTGCGCGAGATCAAGCCCGAGTCGCCCCCACGCATCGTCGCCGACTTTGGCGGCTTCGGCGTACGCACGGTGCTCGCCACCAAGCTGAACCGCACCGCTCACTAGTTTCGACGAGCGTGCTGCCGCAAGAGGCGTGGGCCCAAGCGGACCCACGCCCATACCCCTACTTGATGCAGAGGCGGTGAAGGGTACCGAGGATGCGATTGAAGCGCCGGCGGAGCGCGTCCTCCAAGGGAGCTATCTGCCCCAGCGCAGCGGCAACCTCCAAGCACGCCAAAGTTTCACGCGCTGACCCCATCGCAGAGTGAAAACGCGCCGCTTGGTTGCGGCCACGGCTGAGCAACCCTCGGCAACGTTGAGGGCTATGGAGGACTGGGCGCGGTGCAGTTGCCGCCCCAGATCCGAATCCGCGCGGTAAATTTGCTCCGCTAGTGGCCGGATCAGCACGATGGTTTCGAGAATGAATGGATAGATATCGAGCATTGGGTGACCTCCTTTCGATCACCCGATCGCCACGCCGGCGAGTCGCAGGCGTCGTCGAGGCTGCGAGCCCAGCGAGCACCGGGCGCAGCCCGGCGAAGGCCTGGACGACGCCGAGCACGCCGGCAAAATTCGAAAAGAACGAACTCGAACGCGAACGCGAACTCGAACTCGAACGCGAACGCGAACGCGAACCCGAACGCAAACTCACTCTCGCAACGCGGAAAGCAACCAGCGCTGAAAGTGATGCACGCCTTGCTCCCGGGTCGGGGAGTAACGCCCCCGGGTGTAGGCGCTCGAGCGCACCCCGCGCTGGACCTGCTCGACGATGGCTTCGTCTTCGAGCTCGACCTGATGCAAGTCGGCACCTGCTCCGACCTCGAGACGCGACGCGTCCCACACGTACACCAAGTAGGTCACCACGCTGGTCTCGGCACTGCTTGGTTCCACCAAGTTGATGCTGAGCCCCCATGGATAGAAATTGAGCATCAAGCCGGGGAACAGCTGAACGTAGTAGCCCGCGACGCGCCCCGCCGCATGGCCAAAGTCGGGGTCATTCGCTTCCAGCTCGAAGCACGCGGCGTCTGGTTGCTTGGCGTCCGCAAACCCCACTTGGAGTGAGCCCTGCTCAAATAGTTCCGTACGGTAACTCCCGAAGTCGAGGGCTTGGTTGAGCGCGGGGTGCACGAAGGGAATGTGAAAACCCTCGAGGTAGTTGTCGCAGTAGAGGGCCCAGTTGGCTCGGAGCTCGTAACGCCGCTCGAAGCGCAGGCTGGCGCTGCTGCTTGCGAACGCATCGAGCATGCGGCGGTACACACTACCTAGGCGCCTCGAGAGCCACTCGAGGCCCGCTTCAAGGTCGACCAGCGGCGTGCCTGACGCGACACAAGTACCGACCAGGGGCCCCAAACGCAGCACCGGATAGCTACGCAGGTGATCGCTATCCGCAGGGAAACCGACAACCCCTTCAAACTCCGGCATGTGCTGACAGCGCCCAGTGAGCCCGAAGCGCCGACCGTGATAGGGACAGCGTAGGCTCTGTACATCACATGGCTTTCGCACGAGCAACGCACCGCGGTGCGTGCACACATTGGACAGGCAACGTAGCTCGCCATCGTCCACGAACACGAGCGGTTCGTTCAGCACACCCGGGAGGGGGCTCCAGGGTTCGACGCGCGCAGTGGGCGCCGACCGGAAGAGCCACGCCCGCGGCCAGAGGTGGCGCCGCTGGCGCTGCCAGTAGACCGAGTCGGTGTACGCAATTCCGGGGAGCGTCGCTGCATGTGCGATGCGTGGGTCGATCTCTAGTTCATCGGGATGCAGGTTCATGCGCGGCCCCGACTCTCCCCCGTCTCGAGTGCGCCCGCAATCAGGTGCGCGACGCGCAAGGGCTCTGGCAACGAGCCGTGGAGCGTCGAACGTTGCAGCCACTGGGCCGCCAAGCTGCGCCCCAAGCCGACGCGCTGCACGAACACACCCCTCAGAGGTTCCATCGGCCCCGCGGCGTCGATCAGCTCCCACTTGCGCTCACCGCCGGGGAGCTTGCGCAGCGCCGCGCGGATCTGCGCCATGCGCGGCTGCCGACGCGCCACCACCATCACTGGAAGCCCGGTGAGCTGGTGCAAGCCGTGAACATCCACCACGTTGAATCCGGCGAGGGCGATGCCCTGGAGCAAGATCCCGCCGACGTGGCCCCGATAGTGGGAGTCGTTCAACAGTTGCGCGATGCGCGCTGTCGAGTTGCGTCCATCCCGCCGCACCTTGCCGACCAACACACCGTCGAGGCGGGTTCCCGCAAACACCGTCCCGACGAAGCGTACATCTCCACGGAAACGCGCCCCCGCCACGTCGCGAGGAAACGGGCAGTCGTCTATCCCGAGCAAGTTCACGCGCCGAGCTTACTCTCACCACCGGGGCGCGGGCTCGATCGGCGGCGTTAGTTTGACTTGCAAGCCGCGAGGCGAGGCGCCGAGGCCACGCTCCTCACGTGGCGCAGGCGCCACGCCAAGGGCCAACCGGTGGTGAAATTCGCGCAAATCCGGCGGCAAACGGCCATGTTGGGCTCGGCATGTCGCTTGCTCAAGCGCAGGTCATGAAGACGCCACGACTGCTCCACCCAACCACCCTGCGTTTGGCCCTGCTCACCAGCGCGCTGGCTCTCACCGCCAGCGCTTGCGGGGGCAGCGATGATGGAACCGCTGGCAGCGGTGGCTCGGGCGCAAGCGGTGGCTCCGGTGCAAGCGGCGGCTCCAGCGCCAGCGGCGGCTCGGCTGGCATTGGGGGCCAAGGTGGCGGTGGCGGCGCCGGCTGGCGCACCCTGGTGTCGGGCGACTGGACCATGGAGCCCGGCGGAGAAGGCTACGTCTGCGTGCGCTATACCGTTCCCGAAGATGTTTACGTGAGCGCGTTCCGCCCCGTCGCACCCTTCGGCACGCACCACACGGTGCTCAGCGTCGAGGAAGACGGGAAGCCCGATGGGCAGGACGACTGCGATGGGGGGATGAACGGCCCACGCATGCTGTACGGCTCGGGTGTTGGCACAGACGCCCTTGAGTTCCCGTCCGGAGTCGCGGTAAAGATTGCCGCGGGGGAACAAATCAAGCTGAACCTGCACCTCTTCAACGCGACACCCAAGGCGATCGCTGGCACCAGCGCGATCGAGATCTTGGCGGTCGAAGCAGCGGACGTCGAACACGAGGCGCTCGCGGTGCTTGCTGGCAAGGATAAAGGGCTCTTCGTTGACACGGGTGAGACAACCCAGACTGGGTACTGCACCTCCCCCATCCCCCTCAACGTGTTCGCGGTGATGCCCCACATGCACACCCTCGGCAGCCACATGAAGGTCACGAGCCTTGGGAGCAATCCAAGCACGCTCCTCGACACGGACTATGAGTTCGAAGAACAGCGCTTCCGCTTGCTCGACCCGCCGGTGAGCATGCAGAAGGGAGATCAGCTTCAGGTCGATTGCACCTACATCAACGATACCGGGGGTGCGGTGCAGTACGGCGAGAGCACCAACGACGAGATGTGCTACGCGGGTGCATACATCTACGCGGAAGACCCAAGCATCAAGCTGCAGACCAAAGGCGTGACCTGCACGCAGTAGCCGCCAGCTGCCGCCAGCCGCATTCCGTTCCGCACGGTAATGTTGTTAGGGACTCGCAGGCAAACGGTCGGGCCACACGTGGCCGCGAGCCGCACGGAGCGCTTCAGCACTATAAAGCA